>DASQTR010000389.1:0-3531 GCA_035641795.1 Ilumatobacter sp. | reverse complement strand
CGGTCGTCAGAGCCGGGCCGGCGCCGATCTGGGTGAACAGGTCGCCGCACAGCAACGTGCCGGTCGTCTCCTCCAACAGCACCTGGGCCTCCCAACCGTGCGGCACGTGCGGCGTCGGGATCTGGCGCAGGCGCTTGCCGCCGATCTCGATCACCTCGCCGTCGGCGAGGCGGCGCGGAGCACGATCGCACAGGTCGTTGAGCGACACCATGCAGCCCAGCGCCCCGTGGGCGACCTGGCTGTTCGGCGCCGCCGCCAACCAGATGTTCATCGCGCCGCACTCGTCGGCTTCGACGTGACCGAAGGTGATCCAGCGCAGCGATTCGACCGGCACGACCTTGGCGATCGCCTCGGCCACCAGCGGAAACATGCCCCGCGGGCCGGTGTGGAAGAGCAGCGGCTCGTCGCCCACGACGAGGAACTGGTTGAACGTGAAGCCGACCGGCGTCACGTCGGGGATCCAGGTGGAGATGCGATAGATGCCCTCGTTGATCTGGTCAATGGTGGTGTTTGGTGATTCCATAACCCTTTGGCGTTCAGTCGGGGCTGCCGCCGTTCAATCGGCACTGAACGATCCAGCGCACGTCACCGTCGACCGGTGTGTACGAGCAGTACAGCCCGGTACGGACGTGGCGATCGAGCGCCGCACCTGCGTCGGGAAGCGCCTCGGCGAGCCTGGCGATCGCCGCCCGAACGGCTCGCGTGACGTTGAGTCGGGCGCGCTCGGCAGCGGAGGCGGCGCGCCGGTCGCGGCCGCCCAGGCCGAACGCCGCGGCGAGCTGGGCGACGAGCTGGTCGAGCTCGTCCTGGATCGCCTCCGCCCGTTCCAGCATCCCGGCCTCGAGCGCTTCGTCGGCCTGTAGGCGCAGGTTCTCGATGCGGTGCCGGTAGGCGTTGCGGGCCTGTGTGTCGATCAGTTGACCGGCGTCGCCGAGCGCTCGGCGGTCGAGCCCGTCGGGGTCGACGCCCTCGACACGGTCGACGAGATCGAGTGCGTGGCGTTCGGCGCCGACGTTGGCGATCAGGTCGGCCACGTAGGCGAGACCCTTGGAATCATGGAGCCGCACGCGTGCACCGCCGTAGGCGGCGTCCCACCACTTGCCGTCGCGCGCAAGCGTCGCCACGTTCTCGGTGGGTCTCGATGATCGCGTCACGAGCCGGGTGAGCAACTCGAGCGCGTCGGAGGGAACGACCACGTCGAGACGGCGCAATGCGGCGGCGGCGGCATCGGCGTCGAGCCGGGCACTGGCGAGGTCGCCGTCGAGCTCACGCAGTCGAGCGAGCTCGATCAGCAGGTCGGCGCGGACCCACGCCAGACGCACGGGATCGACGTCGTCGAGCACCGCTTCGAGCATCGCGATCGCTCCCGCCACGTCGCCGTTGGCCGCCACCGCCCTGGCACGCGCCCGCGCAGAGCGGGCACGCAATGTCGGCACGTCGAGTGTTGCGCAGCGCGCCACCAGGTCGCCGCACGCGGCACTCGCGGCGGCGATGTCTCCCGCCGCCAGCTCGGCCTCGATGACGACGACGAGCAACTCCGTCGCGCGTAGCCGGTCGTCACCCATCGACCGCAGACCGCGACGGGCAGCGGCACGCGCGAGATCGTGATCACCGCGCGCGAGGTGGAGTCGCGCGAGCGGCAGCAGCGCATCGGGAACCTGGTCCTTGCCGACCAGTAGCTGCTCGGCATCCGCGAGCCGCCCCTGGCGGGTCCGCAAGTCGGCGAGGGCGATGTCGGGGTGCCAGCTCGGGGCCTGCATCACGTCCTCGAACGCGCGCTTGCCCTCCATCAGGATCGCCTCCGCCTCGCCCCACCGACCCATCTCGACCAGCAACGCCGCCCGCACAGCGTCGCAGTGACCAGAGAGGAAGGCGCCATCCGCGGTGTCGCTCTTCATCAGACCGCGGCTCGTGATGAGGTCGGTCCACACGCCGGCGCGTTCGAAGTCGCCCGAGACGTAGCAGGCAGTGAAGAACGAGCACACGGACTTGGCGGCGGTTTCCGTGTCGTCGGCAGGACCGCACGCCAGCGCCATCGCCTCGTCGAGCATCGCCATGCCCTCGGCGATGCGGCCGGCCTGCACTCGCGCCAGCCCACCGTCGGCGAGTGCCTTGGTCTCGAGGTTGACGTCGCCGAACTGGCGCGCGAGGTGGAGCGCAACGTCGGAATCGGCCAACAGCACGTGAGGGTCCGGGACGTCACAGCCAATCTCGGCGACGGCCGCCCAGCCCTGCTCGATGCACGGCGGTTGGTCACCGACGAGCCGGCGGGCGCGGACGAACCAGGCCCGCCCGGCGGTGACATTGCCCATCGCGTTCGAGTAGACGTCACCGAGGCGGACGCATGCCATCGCTGCCGCACGCGTCTCGCCCGCCTCCGTAAAGCCGCGCACCGCGGCCGACAGGTGGGCCACGATCGCCGGCACGTCGCGGCTCGCCCACGCCTCGCTCGCCAGTTGCAGTGCGCGCTGGGCGTCGGCGACCGCCGTCGTGCTCATGATCGCGAAAGGTACACGTCGTGTCAGGAACCGGTGTCAGGAACCGGTTGTCTCGGACTCGATGATCTTGCGCAACGCCGGCCATGCGGCGGCGAACCCGGCGTGTAGCGGGCGGCGCTCGACCTCGTCTGGGCTGTCCCATGTGACGGCGTCGGTCTCGAAGTTGATCGACGCGCCGAACTCCGACGGCACGCCGACGACGAACGTCGTGTATGACCAGTCGTCGGCCGGCTGGAACACGACCGAGCCCCAGACGGCGATGTCCTCCGGGATCACACCGATCTCCTCCGAGGCCTCGCGCAGCGCGCCTTGGAGCGGCTGCTCACCCATGTCGAGCGCGCCACCAGCACACGACCACGTGCCACCTTCATGGGCCATCGCCGATCGCTTCTGCAGCATCACGCGCGGCCCGTCGGGGAAGCGCACCACGAACACCACGCCGGCTGCGCCGTACAGACCCCACCGCACCCGACCATCGGAGCAGCGGAGGAACGCGCTCCCGCTACCGCCCACTCTCAGAGCTCCCAGAGCTGGCGTGCAGCAACGACAGTGGGCATGCCCATCTCCCCCGTCGACGCCGGCTCCGGCCGGTACGGCTCACCGATCAGGGCGCTCAGCGTGGCGCCCACTCCGTAGGTGAGCGCCTCGAGGTCGTAGCCGCCCTCGAGCACGACGAGCACACGCCGTTCGGGCACCACGCCCTTGAGCCGCGTTGCCATGTCGGCGAAGTCGGCGCTGGTGAGCTTGAGCCCGGCGAGCGGATCGTTGCGATGGGCATCGAAGCCGGCGGAGATGATCAACCAGTCGGGGGCGAAGCGCTCGAGCACGGGCATCACGACGGTGTCGAACGCGGCGCGGAACGTGTCGCCGGCGGTGCCGGGCGGGAACGGCAGGTTGAGGTTCGCGCCGGTGCCGTCGCCGGAGCCCGTTTCGCGCAGCACCCCCGTGCCCGGATACAGCGGGGATTGGTGGGTCGAGACGTACATGATGCGTGGGTCGGCGTAGAACATGTCCTGGGTGCCGTTGCCGTGGT
>DASQTR010000388.1:0-2455 GCA_035641795.1 Ilumatobacter sp. | reverse complement strand
CGGCGCGACCAGCAGCGCCCCGACCAGCGCCCCCATCCGGACTCCCGCCGCCAAGGCGACTCGTGGGACGGCCGCAACGCAGCCAGCTCGAGAAGCCGAGCAGCGGAAGGCCGGGGCCACGACCAACCGTCGCGCGACCGTGAACGAACATCCTGCGCCTCCGGCACCACGCGCCGCCGCCTCACGACAGTCGGCACGCACACCGGCCGAGGAGGCGTCGCCTGCGCGAGGGCAGACCACATCCGCCCCGGTCCGGCCCGGGGCAGACGCGCCGGTCGCCTCACGAGCTGACGCTCGAGGCGCGGCGTCGTCCGAAGCCGTCTCCTACGAGGCCGCGCGTCGGGTCGAGCCCGTCGAGCAGCCGAAATGGCTGGAACCGCAGGTAGACGAGTTGATTGTGTCCGCCGACTCCGTCATCGGCCTGCAGTTGAAGAACACCGTATCGAGCGAGACCTCGCAGGTAGAAGACCGCGTAGAGGCGCAGGTCGTTCGCGACGTGGCCGTGGGCGGGCGCGTGGCCATACCGGCCGGGTCGCGGGTGCTGGGCGCCGTGACTGTGGTTGAACGCGGCGGCAAGGTTCGCGATCGCGCGAGACTCGGGGTGCGCTTCCACACGCTCGTGCTCGACGACGGCACGACCCTGCAGCTTCAGACCGACACGGTGTATCGCGACGGCGCCTCGCCTTCCGGATCGAGCGCCGCGAAAATGGGCGGCGCCGCCATCGGCGGCGCGATCGTCGGTGCCATCCTGGGCGGAGGCAAGGGCGCGGTCATCGGCGGCGCCACCGGCGCTGCCGGCGGCACGGCGGCCGTCATGGCCGGCTCGCGACGTCCGGCGACCATGACCTCCGGATCTACCGTTACCGTTCGTGTGCTGTCGCCCGTGGCGGTGAACGTGGAACGCTGAATCGCTCTTCAGCCCGACCCGGGCTGGCTCCGGCCGGCCGGGCATTCCCTGGCCCAGACCCACCCGTTTTCGATGCGCGTCCACCCGAGGTGCGCGTAGTAGTCGGTGGCGATCGCCGATGCCCGGAGCACCCACTGCACGTCGGCTGAGCGAGACACGCAGCGGTGCAGCAGCTCCCGTCCCACACCCTGCTTCTGGTACTCGGGATCCACTGCCAGGTCACACACGTAGCCGTCGTACGTGCCGTCGCTCCACCCACGCAGGATTCCGATCAGCCGTGGGCCGTCCCACGCGCTGAGCACGACGGGAGAGCCCGCATACATACGTGCAATGCGATCGAGGTCGTCGACCGGGCGGCGTAGCTGCGCCGCTGTGTACAACGCGGCAATGGTCCGAGCATCCGGGCGCTCGTCGGCCGTGTAGCAGATGGACATGGTTCTCCTGTGACCCGCTCGACGCTCCCTCGATGCGGCACGCGGCATCCGCGCCGCTGGCGCGAGCAACACTATAAGATCCGAGCGGAGCGATTCCGAGATGCCGCACGCGGGAGACATGGATCCGGAGGCCTTCCGCCTCGAGGCGCATCGCCTCGTCGACTGGCTGGCCGATTACTTTTCCCACCCTGAGCGCTACCCGGTGCTTTCACGGGTAGGACCTGGAGACGTGCGCGCCGCCCTGCCGGCCCATGCCCCCGAGTCGGGTGAGCCGTTCGAGCGCATCTTCACGGATTTCGAGCAGATCATCGTCCCCGGCCTCACCCACTGGCATCATCCGGGGTTCTTCGCGTACTTCGGCACCAGCGCCAGCGGGCCGGGCGTGCTCGCCGAGATGCTCGTCGCCGGCCTCAACGTGCAGGCGATGCTCTGGCGCACGTCGCCAGCCGCCACCGAGCTCGAGGAGGTGGCGCTCGGGTGGCTTCGCGAGTTGATTGACCTGCCGCCGTCGTTCGATGGCGTCATCTACGACACCGCATCGATTTCCACGCTGCACGCCCTCGCTGCTGCGCGTGAGGCGGCGGTGCCAGATGTCCGCGCCCAGGGGCTGGCTGGCGGCCGCATCCCCCCGATGCGGATCTATTGCACCGACCACACGCACTCGTCCATCGACAAGGGCGTGCTGACGCTTGGCCTGGGCCTGGAGGCGATTCGCCGCATCCCGGTCGACGACCGCTTCGCGATGCGCGCCGACGCGCTGCGTTCCGCAATCGCAGAGGATCGAGCCGCGGGGCGACTGCCCGTTGCCGTCGTCGCCACGGTCGGCACCACGTCGTCGACAAGCATCGATCCGATCGTGGCAATCGCGGAGGTCTGTTCGAGTATCGGTGTGTGGCTGCACGTGGACGCCGCCTACGCCGGGGTGATGGCCATGGTGCCCGAGTACCGGTACGTGCTTGCCGGCGCGGACGCCGCCGACTCGCTCGTCGTCAACCCGCACAAGTGGCTCTTCACCCCCTTCGACTTGAGCGCGCTGTATTGCCGCCGCATGGACGTCCTGCGTCGCGCGTTCTCGCTCGTGCCCGAGTACCTGCGCACGACCGAAACGGCGCCG
>DASQTR010000387.1:0-12749 GCA_035641795.1 Ilumatobacter sp. | reverse complement strand
GACGACTCGTTTTGGAATCTGTGGGAGACGCTGTTTCGCAACGTGTGGGGCGTGTGGCGCTTGGAGAACGACCTGCCCGAGTATCGGTTGCCTCGACCGCCGGCTTCGGTAACGGTCGATCGCACGGCGCCGATCGCGGTGACCGAAGGCCACACGAAGCTGCTCATGTTGTGTGGCGGCGGCAAGGACAGCCTGGTCGGCATGCGGCTGCTGGAGCGGGCGGGTGTCGACTACGACGCGTTCATCTACTCCCATTCCACGTATGGAAGGGGCGAACCTCAGCATCGGCTCGTCGACCGCTTGGTGGCGCACTGCGAACCCCGACGCGTGCACCGGGCGTGGGTGCTCGACGATGCGTTGGATGCGCCGGTCAACGCCGTGTATCCCGAGCTCGGCATCAATCGGATCGTGGCCGCGGAGACGGTCAGCTCGTACTGGACGGCGCTGCCTGTGGTCCTTCAGCACGGGTTCACCGAGGTGGCGCTCGGCGTCACAAGAAGTACAGATGAACACAACTTGGTGTGGGACAGGACCGGTGAGGAGATCAACTACCTGTGGGGGATGAGCGCCGCGGCTGAGCAACTCCTGCACGCTTACGTCCAGCGCGAGCTGCTGGCGAACGTGACGATGTTCCATCTCTTGCGACCGGTCTACGACATCAACGTCTTCTCACTCCTTGGTCGCGATCTCGACGCGGTCCCGAGCACCCACTCGTGCGCGCAGCAGAAACCATGGTGTTGTCGCTGCGCCAAGTGCCTCTACGTGTGGATGAACTACGTCGCCTGGCTGCCACCGCTGACTGTCAGAGCCACGTTCCACGTCAACCTCTTCGATCTGTCTGAGAACCGGGGCATCCTCCGCAAAATGCTCGGACTGGAGGGCCACAAACCGACCGACTGCATCGGCACGTTGAGCGAGGCTCGCCTCGCCTTCGCGATGTGCCGGGCCCGCGGCGTCGGCGGCAGCATCGCCGACGACATCGAGATCACCGAGTTCCTCGCCGAGGCCGAGACCACCCTCGACCGCTACGGGACCGTGATCAGCCCCGGACCGACCTATCCGCGCCGTCTGGTGGAACCCGTCGGCGCCCTGCTCCAAGCGAACGCGGAGATTGCTCGCGCCTTCGCGCTCGATGTGCTGAGCGCCAGACCTCAGACGACGACACAAACAAATCTGTCCTGAGTGCTGGACAACTTCACGCCGAAACGCGCAAACTCGTCGCAGCCACACTCACGGTTCGCGGAGTTCGGCGGCGATGGCATCGACGAGTGCGGCAGCGACGGCGGGTGGTTCGCCCGGGACGGTGCGGGCGATTTGGTGGATCCGCGGAAGTGGTGGAACAGCACGCCCGCGTTTCCATTCGACGACGTCGCCGCCGAGATGGCGAGAACTCAGCACGCCGACGCCGAGGCCGGCTTCGACGGCGGCGCGCACGCCACTGGTCGAGGCGGCTGAGAACGCGATGGCGAAGTCGATCCCGTGCGCAGTCAGGAGTGGCTCGCTGAGCGACCGATAGAAGCAGTGCTCACCAAACGTGACGAGCGGGACGACGCCCTCGTCGTACGTCGCCTCGCAGGAGGACACCCAGCGCAGGATGTCGGTCCACAGCACGACATCGTCGCGTCGAAGGTCGTGATCGTCGACCTGGATCACCGCCACGTCGATCTCGCCGACATCGAGCTTCTTGGCAAGGTGCTCGGTGTGGTCGATCACGAACTCGATTGAGGCTTGGGGGTGTGCTCGCCTGAACCGGCCGAGCAATGACGCCATGCGCTCAGCGTCGACCTCCTCGTTCGACCCCACCTTGACCTTGCCCGTCAACTCAGAACTCTGGAGTCGGGCGACGGCCCGATCGTGGATGTCGACCAGCCTGCGCGCGTCGTCGATCAATGCTCGACCGTCGCGTGTCGGTCGGATCGCGTGGCCCTCACGGATGAGTAGTGGTCGGCCGACCCGTTCCTCGAGGCGTTTGACCTTCCAGCTCACTGCCGACTGGGTCAGGTGGAGGTGTCCAGCCGCACGTGTCATCCCGCCGTGGTCGAGCACGGCGAGCAATGCGCGCAGCGATTCGACATCGAGTTGGACGGAAGGCATAGCTACGGTCACTATGACAGGACGACATGAGAATCACAAGATCATGTCTCTGGCGTCATCGCGATCGCGGGCGGACAATGATCTCATGACCATCATCGGCATCCCTCCTGCAAACCCAGCACATGCCATCGCCGCCCGCCGGGACGGCCGCCGCTGGCCGAAAGCGCCGATCCGGACGTTGCCTCGCCGACTGGCCACGTGGATTGGCACCGCTGTACGAGACCGGCAACCAATGGTGACGCTCAGCGAACAGGCGCTCGCCGACATCCACAATGTCCACTCCGTCAGCCGGTGACCGCTCCCCGCGTCTGGATGCCACAGTCGCTGATGTGAAGTTCAGCGGTCGTGCGATGCCCAGTTCGAGGTGTCGGCGAGTGCTCGTCGAGCATTCACCATCAACTCGCGAGTCAGTTCACCCGCCGGAAGGTCACCGACCGTCACCCCCGCCTGACCGGACCAAAGTGGCGAGAAGTCACGGCTGCCGGTTGCTTCGGCAGCGGCACGTAACGGCGCCACGGCGTTGCCTGCTGCGGGAAATGGAGGGGCGAGTGACGACATCGGTCCGAGCTCGTCGACGAGCCGGTTACGTCGACCACGCGCCGGGCGTCCGGTGAAAACGTTGGTCAGCACCGTGTCGTCCACGGTTCCCTCGGCAAGCGCGCGACGGTGCACTGGTGACGTCAGCGCTTCCGGACAAAGCAAGTACGCCGTACCGATCTGCACCGCCGACGCGCCGAGCACGAGTGCAGCAGCGACACTGCGACCATCGGCGATGCCTCCAGCCGCGATCACCGGCACCTTGACGGCGTCGACGACGCGCGGAACCAGCGCCATCGTCCCCGGCTGCGCGGCCACGTCCGCGGTGAGGAACATCCCACGATGCCCTCCGGCTTCGGCTCCCTGGGCAATGACAACATCGCATCCGTGGTTCTCGAGCCAGATCGCCTCGGCCACAGTCGTCGCCGACGACATCACCACAGCACCAGTGGAGCGGACTCGTTCGACGAGTTCCGGTGCGGGCAGCCCGAAGTGGAAACTGACGACTTCGGGACGACACCGTTCAACGAGCTGGCACGCATCTTCGTCGAACGGATGTCGCGACGCGCCGGCGAGCACGCCTGCGCGGTCTACGCCGAGCTCCGCGTCGAAGCGCGCGAGCGCCTGACTCCACGCGTCGAGCTGCGCGCGTGAGACCTGAGGTTCGATGTGACAGAAGAAGTTGAGGTTGAGTGGCGCCTCCGTCGCATGACGGAACTCATCGACTTGGACAGCAAGTTGCTCGCTGGTGAGCATCGCGGCCGGGAGCGAACCAAGACCGCCGACGCGCGCCACGGCCACGGCCAGAGCAACGCCACTCGAGCCGGCCATCGGCGCCTGCACAATCGGCAACTCGATGCCGAGCCGATCGATCAGCTCATCATCGTGTGCAGACACACGCGAACACTACGCGGCGAAGCGGCCGAGTGGCGGTGTAGCGACGCAACCGCGCCATCGGCGCCGAGGAGCCGATGTGAGTGTGTTGACGATCGGCCTGGAGTCGTCGATCGCGCAAACCCATGTTGAGATCGCGGACAGTATCTGTCCGCAATCAGGCGTACGTTGCCCTGCATGGCAATCGCACGCTCTCCCTCGTTCGTCCTGGACTGCGACGACCCTGGTCGCCTCGCCGAGTTCTACGGCACGTTGCTCGATTGGAAGGCGAGCTCCGACGAAGGATGGGGCGAGGTGCGCAACGCGGCAGGTGACCAATGCATCTGCTTCCAGCGCGTCGAGCAGTTCCGGCCACCGAACTGGCCGGGCCAGGACATCCCCCAGCAGATGCACATGGACGTCATGGTCGACGATCTTGATGCTGGAGAACAGGCGGTACTCGAACTCGGCGCGACCAGGGCTGAACATCAACCGGGCACCACGTTCCGCGTTTTCCTCGATCCCGCCGGTCATCCGTTCTGTCTGTGCGTGTCGTGACAGTGGACTGACCACCGCTTGAAGGTTGGCCAACACCGCCGATCAGATGTCGCAGGCGCGACTTACAATCGGCGCACTGCGGGCGGCAGGGTGCAATGAGAGGGGCCAACAATGGCAGGTTTGGATCGCTCGCCGGGCGTCGACGTTCCGAGGGCCGCGATGCCGGTGGCGCTCTTCCTGACCGCCAACGGCGCGTCTGTTCAAGGTGACTCTCAACAGGAGATGACCGAGGGCGCGATCGAGTGCATTGCATACCAGTCGGCGGTTGCAGCTGGGCAAAGGCAGGGAACGGGGCAGGCAACCGGACGTCGCGCCCATGAAGGGATCTCGATCCGCAAGCCGATCGACCGTTCGTCGCCACTTCTCGCCAAGGCGCTGTGCCAAAACGAGGTGATCGAAGGAACGTTCAAGTTCTTCCGTCAGAACCCGAACGGTGACGGCACCACGGAGCACTACTTCACTGTCGAAATCGAGAATGGTCGCGTGGCAAGGATTCATCTCGTCAGCCCTGACGGATACGCGAATCCCGGTGAACCGCCGTTCGTTGCGGCGTTCGAGGACGTGCAGTTCACCTACAACGAGATCACGTGGCGATACGAGATCACCGGGACCGAGTACACCGACGCCACGAGCGTCAAATAGGCACCGACGGGCCGTTCTCGGAGCGGGTTGCTACGTCGGGTACGGTCGCGGTGGTGTTCCGCAACCTCGACCCGAGGTACTACGTCGACCCCGACGTGTATCGCGCCGAGCAGGAGCGTGTCTTTTGGCGCGCGTGGCAACTGTTGGGCTCGACCTCGCAGGTCGCGAAACCCGGTGACTACTTCGCCGCCGAGATCGCCGGCGCCAAGGTCGTCGCCATCCGCGGCGACGATGGCGTGCTGCGGGCCTTTCGCAACGTGTGCGTCCATCGCGGCGCACGCCTGCTGGAGGAAGGCACCGGTCACTGCAGCGCGATCCAGTGCCCGTACCACCGTTGGCTATACAGCCTCGACGGGACGCTGAAGCGCACGCCGTGGTTCGGCGACGATCCCGATTTCGACATGGCCGACTGGCCGTTGCAGTCGATCAGCATCGACGAGTGGCGAGGGCTGCTGTTCGTGGCCATCGATCCGGTCGAGTCGTTGCTCGCCAACCTCGGCGACACGGTGAAGGTGCTGGCCGACGAACCGATCGAGACCTTCCGGCTGTATCGCAGCGAGTATCTGGTGTTCGACGCCAACTGGAAGATCTACACCGACAACTTCATCGAGGGCTACCACATTCCCGGTATCCACCCGAGCTTCTACGCGGCAATCGACTTCGAGAAGTTCGAGACCATCCCGTTGGACAACGTCATCAAGATGACAGCACCGCCGAAGGACGACCTCTTCTACCGCGGCATGTGGCTGACGACGTGGCCGAACTTCACGCTGTCGCTGTTCGACGGTGGGATGAGCACGTCACGGATTAATCCGATCGACGAGGGTCGCACCGAGTTGCTGTATCAATACCACTTCGCCGATATGTCGGAGGAGACGCGTGACTCGCGGGATGCCGCGTGCGAGGGAAGCCTCAGCATCGTTCGTGAGGACTTCGGCATCTGCGAGATCACCCACCAGAACTACGTCAGCGGCGGCTATCGCCCGGGACCTTTGAGCCCGCGCCACGAGTCCGGCGTCGCCTGGTTCCAGGAGAAGCTGGCATCCATCTTGAGTGAGGACGTCGGTCGGGTCCCGCCTGCCAGGAGTCCTTGCGATGTCGAGTAGCGAGGCGTAACTGATCGCATCACTCCGCAGCCCCACGAGACGCGTCAGCCGGGTCGCCGCGTTCATGATCGTCGCCCACCACGCAAGGTTCACTCGAAGACCAGCCGACAGCCCGTAACTGCACCACCACGCTGTCACTCAGCAACCGCTCGGAGCGCCGCCGACGGGCTTATTGGGCGCGACTTTTCGGCCGCTCCAGCCGTCGTTCGCAGCGCACGGTTGGCGGTGCCCTGACCGGATCTTCTCTCTGTCACGTCGCCGGAAGCGACGCCTGCGTATCTAGCTGGACTACGCCGGCGCGCCGTTCGGTGCGGCTTATCTGCCTTCGGGTAGTTGTCTTTCCGCGCCGCTTAGTTTTGCGTCTCGCGTCATGTCCCTGAACGGCACTTCGCTGCCGGTCTCGGTGCGGTCAACAGCGCCCGAGCTGAATCGCTTTTGGCGCGGCGGGACCCGCGATCTCCGCCGCGTACCATGTCGGCATGGGACAGGTCGTTGGGACGATCCGGGTCGAGCCGCTGGACGCTACGTTCGGGGCGGTCGTCCGCGACGTCGTCCTCGCACAGGCGAGCGATGCGACCATCGCCGAGTTGACCGAGCTGTGGCTCGAGTACGCGCTGCTCGTGTTCCCCGGCCAGCACATGACCCAGCACGAGCAGGACGAGTTCGCCCGTCGCTTCGGCGACCTCGAGTTCACAGCGACCCCGCTGACGAACATCCAACGCGATGGCACGCTCCGTTCAACTGAACACGACCTTTCCAAGTCCCTGCGCGGCAACGAGCGCTGGCACCACGACAGCACCTACATGCCCGTCCAGGCGACGGGCGCGGTGTTCACCGCGGAGATCGTCACCGACGAGGGCGGCGACACCGGCTTCGCCGACATGCGCGCTGCCTACGACGCGCTCGACGATGCCACGCGGGAGCGGATCGACAGCCTCGCCGCGTATCACTCGCGTCGCTACAGCATGGACCGCGCCGACCTGCACGTGAGCCAGGTGAACGCCGACCGGTACGAGCTCTACGGCTACGGCATCGACATCGAGCCGCCGCTGCGCCCGCTGGTCAAGGTTCACCCGACCACCGGCCGACCCAACCTCCTGATCGGACAGCACGCCCACGCGATTCCGGGGCTCACGGCCGACGAGTCCGAGGCGCTGCTCGACCGGCTCAACGACGAAGCCTGCGCAAGTCCGCGCACCTACTACCACACGTGGACGGAGGGGGATGCGGTGCTGTGGGACAACCGATGCCTCATGCACCGCGCGACCCCCCACGATCCCGGACAACCCCGGCGGATGTGGCACACCCGGATCGCCGGAGACCCGGCAACCGAAGCCGGTCTCTACCACCGGCCACTCGCCCACCCAACCTGAGTCTGCGGGGCTCACCGCCCCAGAACTCCGGTTTGAGGACGAATGCCGACGCGCCGTTGGGAGCGGATCCCGCCTGGACTCTTCCGTGTCGATCTGCGTGCAGGATATGGGGCGCTCTGATATCGGGCCTGAAGGGCAGTGGCGCCGTCGTGAAGGGGGCTCGGATACGGTTCGGCGGTGGCCAACACGTACGCCGCCAACTTCGGGGACGTGGTCAAGCACAGCGTGCTCTGCGAGGTGGTCGTCCGTGAGCGGCCGCCGCGGTACCTGGAGAGCCACGGCGGCCGGCTCGTCTATGACCTCGCCGGTCTGACACCGGGTCCTGGCGGCGTCTGGGATTTCCTCGAGGTGGCGTCGGACGACGACGATCTCAACCGCTCGATCTACGCCGAACTGATCCGGCGCGACGCTGGGACCCGACACAACCCGGGCAAATATCCCGGTTCGATCGCCCTGGCCGCGGAGCGGCTCCCGGCCGAGTCGGACGTCCTGGCGTTCGAACTCGTCCCGGCGAGCGCGACGGAACTGGCGGAGGGTTTGGCTGCGATGGGACGGTCGGCGACCGTCGAGGTGGCCGACGGGCTGACCGGGGTGTGCGAGCGGGCGCGCCCGGGTGACCTGGTGCTGCTCGATCCGTTCCACGTCCATGTGCGGGGCGAGGCCTTCAGCTCCGTGGAGGCGTTCGCGATGCTGGCGACACGAGGTGTGAGCACGATGCTGTGGTACGCGATCTACGACCCGTCGGAACCGGACGAGTGGATCGCTGACTCGATCCCCAGCCCCGTCCCTCGTGGTTGGTCGGCGCGGCTCGTCGGCGACGCCACCGAGGGCGGACTCGCAGGGTGCGGGTTTCTCACCGCCCATCTCTGCTCGGAGTCGGAGGCCGCAGCCGGTGCGATCATCGAGGCTCTTGCTCGCGCGCTGTCACCTGTACGCCGCGGCTTGAGAGTCGAGTGACCTGATCACCACGATCTATCCGAATGCCGGATCGAGGTCATGCCGAAGCGCCGATCTGGGCGGATGCCCGCGTGACGGCTTGCGGCGTTCTGCGCCGCGCGCGCTGAGCGGTAATCGCCGCACTGGTTCCATTCATCGTGCTGCTGCGTGCCTGACGCGTTCGCTCTCGATGACGCTCGGAGCCGGCCGAGCTGACACGCGACCCGGACGCGCGGATGGCCCACCCGCTTGGACGGCGCGGGTGGGCGATCCGCTGTTTGGCCGCACATCCAGCGGGGATGCGCTACCGGAGCAGGTCGAGCAGTTCGCAGAAGCCGGCGACCCCATCGAGAATGGGATGAGGCCCGGCCACGCGCGGCGGGTAGTCGGCGATGAACTCGTCGTTGCTGAGATCGGTGTCGCCTTGGGTGTCGACGTCGAACGACCAGAAGATCCGACCGGCGTCGAAGATGAGCTTGTCGCCGTCAGGTTCGTACACGACGACCGGCCGACCCGACTCGATCGACGTTAGGAGCGGTCGGTCGAGTCGCATCGGGCGTCGTTCGGCGTCGCGCGTTCTGTGCGTTGCCAGGTCGCTCTGGTCACTGACGCCGACTTGAAACCTGGCGGCTCGTTTCACCGATGCGTGAGTGGCTCTCGACCAGTGCGACGTGTAGGTCTACGGCGGGTTTGAAGGAAGTACGAATGCGCCGCGAAAGGCCGTCGGGCACTCGCGGCGATCCACTTGACATGACCCTCCCCTGGGGAGAACATGGTACTCCCAACGGGAGATTATATCGGGAGGACGACATGACCGCCGCCGGCGCAACGCGAGTCGACCCCGTCAACCGCGAGCAGCTTCGCTCGTGCGACGGCGACGAAGGCGCCTACTGGGCAGATCACGCCGACTACTTCGATCGCTCGGTCGGCGCCTACCACCAGCGCCTGTTCGACGCCGCGGCGATTATCGACACCGACCGGGGTCTCGACGTTGGTTGCGGCACGGGCCAGACGACGAAAGGAGCACCGTGACAGTCTTCGCAATCCACCGGGAAGCAGGCCCAGCCTGGGTCGGCGAGGACGGTGCGTTCGATCAACCTGGTGCCGGCGATCACGCCGCGTTCATGAACGAACTCGCCGACGAGGGTTTGATCCACTTCGCAGGACCGCTCGCGGGCAGCGAGCACGGCCGCATCCGCGTCCTTCTGATCGCCGAGGCCGACAACGAAGCGCAGATCATCGAACGCCTCTCCCGCGACCCCTGGGAGCACACAAACCGCATCACGACCACCAGCATCGAGCCCTGGACGCTGTTCGTCGGCGGGCTCCAGCCAGCCGGTAGCGGCGGATAGACGCAAGGCGTTCAGCAATCGCTCATGCGCCTAAGCGCCGTTCGAAGCGGTTTGTCCGCCAATGCCGGGGTGTCGTTCTGCGCTGCAGGTTCTGTTGCCCTCGAGGACACGTGGCCGGCCGTAAGGCGAACCTGACGCTCGAAACCTGAAGAGGCTGCGGCGCCGCACACCGAGTGCCTCTCGGAACGCGGATTCCGGATTGTCGCCGCCGCCGGCACGGATTTTCGGCTACTGTGACGCCGATCACAAAGTGCTACGACCGCCATAGGGGGTCGGGCGTGCTTGCCCGATGCGTTCGTGCGCACCCGAACGGAGGAGGATCCGTGGGAGCAAAGACAGTGGCCCGTATTTTGGTGGGCGCAGTCGGGGTTAGCGCCCTGTTGGCGGGGACGGCGCTCGCGCATGACGACGACCCGATCGACGATGGCGTGCTCGATTCTGGCAAGGAGACGCACCACCACGACGACCATCAACATGGCGAGAACGAGGGACACCTGCCGGCGGTCCAGCACAACGTCGAAGTGATCGGCCACACCGACCTGTTCGCCGATGGCGAGCAACCCGGCCGGATCGCCGATGTCTCGGCCCACGGCAACTACGCCTATCTGACCGTCTTTCGTGAGCCGGACTGCGATCGCGGCGGCGTCCAGGTCGTCGACATCTCCGACCCGGCGAGCCCCACGGCTGGTCCGCTGATCCCGAGTCACGTCGGCACATTCTCGGGCGAAGGCTCACAGCTGATCTCGCTCAACAACAAGTTCTTCAAGGGTCAGCTGCTGATTTACCAGAACGAGATCTGCCCCGGCTTCGACAACGTCGGCGTGGGCGGCGTGACCCTGGTGGACGTCACCAACCCGCTCAAGCCGAAGAAGCTCGTCGAGGGCTTCGGCGATTTCGACAACAACGGCAAGAGCCAGGGCCACTCCAACGAGGTGCACTCGGCGTTCGGCTGGGTCAACCAGGAAACCGGGCGCGCCTACGTGATCATGACCGATGACGAAGAGGCAACCGACACCGACATCATTGACATCACGAACCCAAGTCGGCCCAAATGGGTTGCCGACTACGACCTGTCTGACGAGTCGGCGCAACCGGCCGGAGCCGTGCACGGCGACGCCGTGTTCATCCACGACGAGGTTGTGAAGAAGATCAACGGGCGCTACATCGCACTGCTGTCGTATTGGGACGGCGGCTACATCAAACTCGATGTCACCGATCCGGCCAACGCAACGTTTATCGCTGACACCGACTACGACCAGTACGACCCGGTGCGCCTCGGATTCGGACAACAGGTCTCACCGGAGGGCAACGGCCACCAGGCCGAGTTCACACGCGACAACCGATTGTTCGTCGCAACCGACGAGGACTTCGACCCGTATCGGATCGTCGCGACGATCGAGGACGGACCGTTCGCCGATCACCAGTTCACGATGACGCAGGGCAGCGACGTACCGCTTCTGGACGCCGACACGCCGCTCGCCGGCGACACCCGCGGCGTGGGGCTCGCCTGTGAGGCAGCGACAATTCCCGCGTTCGATGCCGATCACCCGATCGCAGTGATCGAGCGCGGCGTGTGCGACTTCACGGTCAAACTGCAGAACGTCGAGGCCGCCGGATACAACGGTGCGATCGTGTTCAACCGCACCGGCGTGGACGGTTGCGAGACGCTGATCAGCATGCTCGTCGAGGGTGGGATCCCAGCCCTGTTCGTGTCCCGCACCGACGGCTTCCGGATCCTCGGCGCATCGCTCGATGGTTACACATGCTCGGACGGAGATGATGCGTCCGGCACAGCGGCGCCCGCGGCCGGCACCGACGGGTCGACTGTCAACATCGAAGCGGTGTTCGACGGATGGGGATACGTGCACCTCTACGACGCCACCACGATGGAGGACCTCGACCAGTACTACATCCCCGAGTCCCAGGATCCGGCCTACGCGCAGGGTTTCGGCGACTTGTCCGTCCATGAGGTCGCCACCGACCCCGACGAGGACCTCGTTTACGTCTCGTACTACACCGGTGGCTTCCGCGTGCTCACGTACGGCGAAGCGGGCGGTGACCCCGAACTGAACGAGGTCGGCGCCTACATCGCGGAGGGCGGCAACAACTTCTGGGGCGTCGAGGTGCACAAGCACCCGAACGGACAGAAGTACATCCTCGCCTCCGACCGCGACTCCGGAGTCTGGATCTTCCAATACACCGGGGACTGACGTGACGGCATGACGGTGGGGTCGTGGACCGAAAGACCCCCACCGTCGCCGCGGACGCCACGCAAAGAGTTGACGCACGTGCTGAGAATGATCACCGGTCGCGCAGTTCGACTCCAACTCGTTCATGACCGCGGCTCTCCCGGCACGACGCCTGCTTCGCGACAGGCACCCGATGCCTCGCGTCGATATGGGCGGCTGCTCGGTTCTGCTGGCGCGAAAGCGACTCGTCAAGGTGCTTTCGCTCGTGCAGAACCAAGCCACGAGTTGAGGTGGCGCGATTGTGCGTTGGGACGTCGCGTTCGCGCCGGCAGAACAAGTGGTCCTCGCCTGGCGTGCCAATGTTGACTGCGCTCGCCGAGCCGGCGATCTGCGCCGATTTGCGTTCAGCCGGTGACGAAGCGGCGGACCGCCACGATCGAGGACTTGGCCGGCATCGGGCCGACGCGAACGACGTCGCCGGGGCGGCGGGCCTGGATCCACGTATCGCCGTCGATGGCGATGCCGACGTGGCTGATGACGTCGTTGCCACGGGTCGCCATGAACACGAGATCGCCGGGCCGGATCGGTTCGCTCCAGAACGGGACCGCGGTGCCCTGCGTGGCCTGTGCCGCGCTCTGGTGCACGAGACTGACACCGATCTGGGCGTACGCGCGCTTCGTGAGCCCGGAACAGTCGTAGGAGTCGGGTCCGGACGCCGCGAACTGGTACGGCTTGCCCTGCTGGGCGAGCGCGAACTGGAGAACGGTGTCGATGCCCGATCCGGCCGGCGGCTGGTCGGTGCTCTGCGGTTGCGCTGCGTTGGCGCCGGCCGGCAGCGCCAGGGTCATGCCGGGCGTGATGAGACTGGTGGCGGTCATGTTGTTGGCGGCGAGCAGGGCCGCGAGCCCGACACCGTGGCGGGCAGCGATCTTGCCCAGCGAGTCACCCGCTTTGACGGTGTAACTGCCGCCGGCGCCGCCCGACGATCCGTTCGTCGGGGTCACCGCGCCCGCGGGTAGGGCAAGCTTCATGCCCGGTGTGATGAGGCTGGTGACGGTCAAGTTGTTGGAGGCCAAGAGCGCGCCCAGC
>DASQTR010000386.1:0-2106 GCA_035641795.1 Ilumatobacter sp. | reverse complement strand
GATCTTCGTGTCGGTCATGCCGGGGTTCACCGTGTTGGCGGTGATGCCCTTGGGCTGCAACGACGGCGCGATGCTGCGAATGAACCCGACGACCGCGTGCTTCGTGAGGTCGTACACGGGGTCGGGTGGGAACGGGATCAGTCCGGCGAGCGACGACGTCGCCACGATCGCCCCACCGCCGCGGCGTTCCATGGCGCGGATCGCGGCACGCGCGCCGTACACGACGCCGTCGACGTTCACCCGCATGATGAAGCGGTACAGGTCGTCCGGGAGCGTCTCGATCTGTGGGTGACCGATCGCGATACCGGCATTGAGGAACGCGATGTCGACGCCGCCGAGCTCGCGCTCGACAGCCGCGAACGCGGCGTCGACCTCGTCCGGTTCACCGACATCGGCGCGGTGGAAGACGCCACCCACCGACTCGGCGACGGTCCGACCTGCGTCGTCGGTCAGATCGACGACGCCAACGCGGGCGCCCTCGGCCGCCAGACGTTCGGCAGTCGCCTTGCCGATACCCGACGCGGCGCCGGTGACGATCGCAACTTTGCCGTCCAGGGTGGCCATGGCCGAAGCCTACGTCCGAGGCTTCCGATCGATGCTCGTCGCATTCAGCGCTCGAGCCGGCGCCCGAGGAGTGTGGCGACGGCGGCGCCTTCGTGGAACACGGTGATGTCGCCGTCCTGGGACACCATCAGCACGACGTCGGCGGTGTTCGACAGCGACTTGGCTGCCGCAGTGCGGGCGCCTTCCTGCTGGCTATCCGAGCTGGTGACGATGGCGCCGTACGCGAGGAGGTTGGCGTCGCGATCGACGATGGTTGCACCGTCGAGGCCCGCGAGTCGGGCGAGCGTCTGCTCGTCGAGGTCTTCCACGTCGATGAGATGGTGCAGGCGCGTCTCGGGCCGCATCGCGGCGCGGTCGAACTCGTTGCGCAGGTCGTAGCGGTCCTTTGGCGAGACGATGTCGTCGACGCTGTCTTCGGCGTCGTCGACGATCGCAAGGATCGCACCGTGTCCTCGGGCCGAGAGGATGTACGCAGCTTGTACGACGATGCCGGCGGCTTTGCCGCCACCGATCAGGCTGGCAATGTAGGCCGTGAGCTCGAGCGGGAACGCGGTCCAGCGCGCGCTGCGACGCAGAAGCAGAGGCTGCCCATCCACGAACACCCAGATGGTGCGGTCGGCGCGCAGGAAGAACCCGACGCCGCCGACGCGCCGGGTCGCCTCGGCGACCAGCGACCCGCTCTCGACGAACTCGGCCGGAAGCGATTCGAAGTTCAAGGCGGGACTGAGCCGGTCGAGGCGATGACGCTGGAGCTCGAAGCGAGGGTGTCCTTGCGAATCGATGAGGAGCAGCGACCGTTGGCCGTCGAAGAGCAGCGGTGCTCGTTTGGCGGCGCGGAGATCGGCCGGGTAGTCGAAGCGCAGTCGCGGCTTGTCGGTGAAGACGTCGGCGATGACCACGCCGTGGGTGACCTCGCGGGACTCGACGCGGGCGCCGCTCAGCTCGATGAGGTACTCGATGGTCTCGGCGATGAGCTCGGTGGCGGCAGGTGCGCCTCGCATCTCCTGGAGGTGCGCGAGCACCTCGATGACGAGGGTGTCGCGGAGCGCCCGGCGCATGGACGGGTTGAGCGCCTTCTGCGCCGCGCCGGTCTCGGCCCGGAACTGCGTCGCGGTCCGCAGTGCCGCGCCCGGGAGCGCGTCGAGGATCTCGAGCAGGCGCGTGCTGTCCGGCGTCACCACCGCCGCGAGGAGCCCGTCGAGGTGGACGACGCACGTGATCTGCCAGCCGGCCGGACCCTCGCCCGAGGCGCTCGCCGTCGTCGGCGAATCGGAGACCGTCGGGGGCGGTGCGTCTGCCGGCGCGTAGACGAGCTCGACCACCGTCCCTTCGAGGATGTCGGCAATCGATCCCGCGACCGCGTCACCCACCGGGTCGGGCGGCAGCTCCGACACCGTCGACGAACGCCGCATCATCCGCTTGCGTTCCGGTCGATCGCGACATCGCCGATGCGGTCAGGGTGCTTCTCTATCCAGCGCCGGGCGTACGGGCATGTCGGCACGATCGTGAGCCCGTCTCGGCGAGCGCGGCGCACGGCGGCCA
>DASQTR010000385.1:0-4002 GCA_035641795.1 Ilumatobacter sp. | reverse complement strand
GCCGCACGCCTGTAGGAGCGGCGCACCCACGGCGAGCACGGCCGCGAGCTGGGCACCGCGAATGATGAACTCGCGGCGAGACGTCGGCACACGTGGTCCGGTCATTTGTTGTCCCCCTGGTTGTCGATGCTCACCGTGTCGCAAAAGAACGTAGCTCGGTAGTGGGCGATGAAGTCCGCGACGAAGCGGTCCTTCTCGGTGAGGATCCCCGTCGTGAACGCCTGCGACGCGACACCACGCTGGACCCGTTCGCACACTTCGTAGTCCTGGCGCCCGACGAGCTCGTTGAAGTCGACCACGGGCGCGGGGTCGAAACCGTCGGACGCCACGTCGTCGGCCGCGAAGAGGTATTCCGACACCACGACCGTCGTCGACGGGTTGATCGGGAACAGCGACGTCAACGACGCCGACGTGCCGGTGACGTCGAGCAGGACGTTCGGGAACACGGCGCAGCCGCGGTAGACGTTGGCCTCGTGAGGCGCGGTGCCGGGCAGTACCGACAGCCGCGATTTGCCATCGATGGTGAAGCTGTTTGCGCCCGCAGCGAGCTCGACCGCACCGTCGGAGCGTTCCGGGTCGACGACGTGGCCGGTGCTGTAGAGCGGCACGATCTGGACCAGCTCTGGATGCACCACCGCGCAGTGGAGGCACTCCAGGTAGTTCTCGACGATGATCTTCCAGTTGGCGCGCACCACGGTCTCCGTGCGGGCACCGACCGCGAGCGCCTCGATCCGGAGTGCGTCGAACGTCGCCAGGTCGGGCGTGTGGTCGGCGAGCCACTCGGCGAACGGTGTCGGTGCATCGGCGAGAGAGACGAATATCAACCCGTTCCACACCGCCACGTGATGGCCCCACAGTCTGATCGTCGATCGATCGAACGTGTCCTCGACGCGTGGCGTGGCGCGCAGTGAACCGTCGAGCGAGTACGTCCAGGAGTGGTACGGGCAGCGGATGGCGCCAGGTGTCGGCTCGCCACCGTCGGCTGCTTCGCACAAGCGGGAGCCGCGGTGCCGGCAGACGTTGGCGTGGGCGTGCAGGAGACCGTCGGCGTCGCGCGTGATGATCACGCTTTCGCCGCCGACGTCGACGACGCGCCGATGGCGGCGTGGCAGCGCGCGGGCGTGGCAGGCGTAGAACCATCCGCCGATGAACAGTCGCTCGCGTTCGGCGGCGAACACGGCCGGGGAGCAGTAGTCGTCGCGGCTGAGGGTCGTCGAGCCCAGCGCCATGTTCCGATCCTTTCGCCCAAACGTTTTGCTGACTGATGAGTCAGTTAGCCTACAGCATGTCACCCTTACGGGCGGCAGAGCAGTGCCATCGGCGAAGCGACGCAACAGCAGGGACAGACGAATGACGAGGATCGACGATCTCATCCGCGAACAGGAGGCGCGCTTCCTCGATCGCACGCCGCGATCGCAGTCGATGTGGCGGGAGGCATGCGCGCTGATGCCCGGCGGGGTCACGTCGAGCTGGGCCAGCACGCGCCCGATCCCCGTGTGGATCGACCGCGGTGCCGGGAGCCACGTCTGGGACGTCGACGGCAACGAGTACGTCGACTACCACGCGGGGTACGGCGTCAACGTCGTCGGCCACGGCAACCCGCATGTTGTCGAGGCCGTCCGGAACCGAGTCACGATGGGCACCCACTTCGCGCAGCCGACGCCTGACTCGATCGCTGTCGCACGCATGCTCGCCGGGCGGTTCGGGTTGCCGCAATGGCGGTTCACCAACTCCGGAACCGAGGCGACCATGGATGCCGTGCACCTTGCGCGGGCGATCACCGGTCGTGACCTGCTGGTGAAGATCGAGGGCAGCTACCACGGACACCACGACGCGCTCAACGTCTCGCTCTGGCGCAGCCTCGAACGACTCGGTCCGGTCGAAAGCCCGCATCAGCAGTCGGGCGCCGGCATCCCGCAGGTGATGGGCGATCTCGTTCGCATCGTCCCTTTCAACGACGTCGCTGCAGTGGACCGCGTGTTCGCCGCCGAAGGCGACCGGATCGCAGCGATGATCCTCGAGCCGATGATGATGAACGCCGGCATCATCCCGCCCCAGCCCGGTTACCTCGAGGCAATGCGACGCATCACGCGACGCCACGGCGCGTTGCTGATCTTCGACGAGGTCAAGACCGGTCTCGTCGTAGCGCCGGGCGGCGCCACGGAGCTGTTCGGCGTGACGCCCGACCTGGTGTGCCTCGCGAAGGCGTTAGCGGGCGGCATCCCGTGTGGCGCGATCGGCGGAACCGATGCCGTGATGGCGGCCATCGGCGACGGTCGCTACGACCAAGTCGGGACGTTCAACGGCAACCCGCTCACGATGGCCGCCGCACGCGCCGTGCTCGGCAACGTGCTCACACCGGAGGCGTACGTTGCCGCGGAAGCATTCGGCCGCCGGATGTTCGCAGATGCGTCGTCGGCGCTCGCCGCTCACGGCCAACCCTGCTACGGAATGGTCCACGGCTTCAAAGGCTCGGTCGTGTTCCACGATCGGCCGGCGACGAACTATCGCGAGTTCCTGGAGATCGACACCGCCGTGAGCCACCTCCACTACCTCGTGCAGTACAACAACGGCGTGTTCACCGCGCCATGGGCGAAGACGGAGTCGTGGACGCTCTCGGTGATGCACACGCACGCCGACGCCGAACGCTTCGTCGTCAACGTCGATCGTGTCGGGGCGATGCTCGCCGACGTGACCGATCGCCACTCGGACCTCTTCGCCGCCGGCAGCGTCACCTGAACCATCGGGCCCAAGGCGGATAATAGAGTATGCTCAATTGTCGTGGCCGGGATGTTCGAGGGACGCGTCGCGATCGTCACCGGCGCCGGCCGCGGGCTCGGTCGCGAGCACGCGTTGCTGCTCGCTTCCGAGGGTGCGGCGGTCGTGGTCAACGACCTCGGCGCGGGTACCGACGGCTCGGGGAGCGACGTCGGACCGGCGGGCTCGGTCGTCGGCGAGATCCTTGCCGCTGGCGGTTCGGCGATCGCCAACACCGACGACGTCAGCGACTGGGACGGAGCGCGACATCTCGTGCAGCAGGCGGTCGACGAGTTCGGCCGCCTCGACATCCTGATCAACAACGCCGGAATCCTCCGCGACCGGATGCTCGTCAACCTGACCGAGGACGAGTGGGACGTGGTGATGCGCGTCAACGCCAAGGGGCACGCGGCGCCGCTTCGGCACGCCGCCGCGTATTGGCGCGAGCAGGCGAAGGAGCACGGCTCGGTCACCGCCGCGGTAGTGAACACCTCGTCGCCGTCGGGGCTTTTCGCCAACGTGGGTCAAGCGAACTACGGCGCCGCCAAGGTGGCGGTGGCGGGGCTCACCATGATCGCCGCCAAGGAGCTCGGTCGCTACGGCGTTCGAGTGAACACGATCGCACCGGCGGCACGCACGCGACTGACTGGTCCCGGCTCGGGGGAGCCATCCGATCCGCAGGCCTTCGACCGAATGGACCCGGCGAACGTGGCGCCCTGGGTCGCGTACCTCGCATCCGAACGGTGCACGATGACCGGCCGTTGCTTCGTGGTCTACGGCGGCTCGGTCGTGCTCGTCGAGCCGTGGCGCGCGACGGCCTCGATCGAGCAGCCGGGGAAGTGGACGCTCGACCAACTCGTCGAGCGCGGCCCGGAGCTCGACGTCGAGTTCGAGAGCAACAACCCGTTCGGGTACTGAATCAGCCGCTGAGGCCGACGTAGACGTTCTTCATCTGGAGGAACTCCATCAGCCCGTCGCGGCCGCCCTCGCGGCCGAACCCGCTCTGCTTCACCCCGCCGAACGGTGCGTTGGGGGGCATCGGCGGAAACGCGTTGATCCCGACGTACCCGGCGCGGAGGCGCTTCGCGACGCGATGGGCGCGGTCTATGTCGCGCGTGTACACGAGTCCTCCGAGCCCGTACTCGGTGCCATTCGCGAGCTCGATCGCCTCGTTCTCGTCCGCGAACGGCACGAGCGACAGCACCGGACCGAAAATCTCGTGTTGAGCCAACTCACTGGCGTTGT
>DASQTR010000384.1:0-4330 GCA_035641795.1 Ilumatobacter sp. | reverse complement strand
GTGATGTAGGCGATGTGATCACGCTTCTCGTAGATCAGCCCGGGCAACTCGCCGGTGAGATCGATCGTCATGTCTCCTCCTCGTTGGTTGTGGCTCGTTGATGCGGTGCGGCGCACACGCCCGGCGTACTGGCCGTCACAGCCCGCGCAGTCGCAGGATGTGCTCGGTGCCTGCGCCGGCACTGTGACCGGCCAGGCTGGTCTGACGGATCTTGGCCGAACGATTGCCGATCGGGCCTTCGACGGTGAACCCCATCGCACCGTAGGTCTGGTGACTGCGGTACGCCGTCTCGAGCGCGGCCTTGGTGGCGGACCGGCGCGCGATCGCCGCGGCCGCCGCCGCATGTTGATCGCCCGAGTCGATGGCGTGAGCGGCGGTGCGTGTGACGGTGCGGGCGGCGGCAAGCCGTAGATGACAATCGGCCAGCGGGTGGGCGACCGCCTGGAAGTTGCCGATCGGATTCTTGAACTGGACGCGGTCGGCGGCGTAACTGGCAGCCGTGGTCAGGAGATGATCGGCCTCGCCGACGAGATACGCGGCGGCGGCGACGTCGCCGAGTGCGATGGCATGGGCTGCATCGCCCAAGTCGTCGAGCCGCTCCAGCGTGGCACGCCCCCACGGCTCCCCGGCCAGTGAATCGACCGGCGTGACCGGTTCCGCAACGCGAGCGAGGTATGCGTGCCCGTCGTCGAGCGCGATCACCTTTGACGCGATCGGCAACCAGGCGACGGTGCCGCTCGTCGCGACCGTCGCAACTTCGTCACCGGTGACGACCGCGGCTGCGGCCTCGCCGAGCACTTGGACGGCGATGAACGTTTCCACGAACGGTCCGGGCGCATCGGCCTTGCCGAGCGACTCCATCGCCGCTGCGACGGTGGTGACCGTCCCGCCGCCTTCCGGTGTGTTCAAGGCCAGGATGCCGAGCTGGGCAACGTCGCGCCACCACTCGTGCGTCCACTCGTGCGTCACTCCCGCGGCGCGCGCCAGTCGGGTTTCGGAGAGACGCGCCACGGACTCGGCGAGCGCAGCGTCGACGTCGTCGTACTCCAGGTCGATCACGCCGAGCCCTGCTCCCCTCCAACGAACGGCAAAATACAGGATACTCATTCATCGGGCAAGCACGAGCGTTGACCAGCGCCCGTCGAGCAATCAGTATCCTCATATGACCGAGCAGTCCACCGTAGCCCCGGCCGGTTCTGCGTCGCCGCCGGTGCCCGGCCGTGTTGCGCTATGGGTCGACGGGCGGCTCGTCGCTTCCGACCAACCGGCACTGCGGGCCGACGATCATGCTCTGGTGGGCGACGGCGCGTTCGAGGCGATCAAGGTGGTCGAGGGACGCCCGTTCGCGCTGACGCGCCATCTCGTCCGGCTCCGCCGCTCGTTGCAACCGCTCGGGATCGAGCTCGACGAGGATGCCGTACGAAACGCTGTGACGACCTTGATGTCGACGCCACAGGCGGCGGTTTCGCCGTCGTGGCTGCGCATCACCGTCACCGGTGGGTCGGCGCCGATGGGTACCGGTGCCGTCGGAGGCAGTCCCACGATCGTGGGCGCCGTTGCGCCGATGGCGGCTTGGCCGCCGACGACCACGGTGGTCATCGCACCGTGGGTACGCAACGAGCGCGGTCCGACGACCGGGCTGAAGACGATCTCCTACGCCGACAACGTGATCGCCCACCGCTACGCGCATGCGCAGGGTGCCGACGAGGCGGTCTTCGCCAATACGCGGGGCGACCTGTGCGAGGGCACGGGTAGCAATGTGGTGCTCGCCGTAGACGGCCGGCTCGTCACACCGACACTGGCATCCGGCTGCCTCGCGGGCGTCACGCGTGAGCTGTTGCTCGAGTGGTTGCCGGAGATCGAGGAGCGGGACGTCGCGATCGACGCGCTGGCCGAAGCCTCCGAGGCGTTCCTCACGTCGACGAGCCGCAGCGTGCATCCGATCCGCCGGGTCGGCACGCGCGAGCTTGCGGCGGCGCCAGGGTCGCTCACGCGCCGCGCGATCGAGATCTGGAATGAACGGTCCGCCCGCGAGATCGACCCATGAGTCGTACGCGCGCGAGGCAGCGCACGCCGCTGGCAAAGGCTGCCTGAGCGACTTAGCACCGTTGCAGAGATCTGACTCGTTGTCGCGCGGTCAGCGGCTTGGTTGATCGGGAAGCCTGACCTCGGCTGTGTCGCCATTCCTGATGCCTCCTGCATGTGTGCGAAAGTGCTTGCTATTGGCCCTCCAGGAGCATCCGCCATGTCACGCACCCGAGTTCACAGTTTCTCCGTCTCACTCGACGGCTTCGCCACGGGCGAGGGTCAGAGTCTGGAATCCCCTTTCGGTCATGCGGGTCATCGGCTTCACGTGTGGATGATTGCCACCCGTTACGGCCACAAGATGCTGGGCAAGGACGGCGGGGGCGGCGGCGTCGACGACGCGTTCGCTCAGCGCCTCCTCCCCGGCATCGGCGCCGAGATCATGGGGGCCGGCAAGTTCGGCCCGCCCGGATGGCAGGACGACCCGGAGTGGACGGGATGGTGGGGTCCCAACCCGCCGTTCCACACGCCGACCTTCGTCCTCACCCATCGTCCCCGCCCGTCGATCGAGATGGAGGGCGGCACCACGTTCCACTTCCTCGACGCCTCGCCCGCCCAGGCGCTCGAGCAGGCCCGGACGGCCGCGGAGGGCCAGGACGTGCGTATCGGGGGCGGACCGACCGTCGTCCGCGACTTCCTCGCCGCAGGGCTCGTCGACTACCTGCACGTCACGATCGTCCCGATCGTGCTCGGCCGGGGCGTTCGATTGTGGGACGGGCTGGAAGGCCTGGAGAAGGACTACGAGGTCGAAGCCACGTCCTCGCCCAGCGGCGTCACCCACGTGACGTTCAACCGCCCGTAGACGCGAAACAAGTGCCATATCAGGGCCTGTGTTAGCCGCGCCTGAGCAAGAACTCGTTGCCATCGGGATCGGCCAGCTCGATGCCGCCGTCGCGGTCGCCGAGTTCGGTCGCGCCGAGCGCGACCAATCGCTCCACCTCCGCACTCAGGTCCGGCGAAGCGAGGTCGAGGCGTTGCCCGTTGCGCCCATCCTTGGGGGCCACGGGCGGACCGCCCCACGAGACCTTCGTGCCGCCGCGCGGCGACTGCACGGCCGTCTCCTCATCCCGGTCCCACACGAGCGGCCACCCGAGTGCGTCGCGCCAGAAGAGGCCTACCTCTCGGGTGCCGTCGCACGCCACCTCGCCCAGGAGGCCGCAGCCGGCGAGGAAGTTGTTCCCCGGCTCGATCACGCAGAACGCGTTGCCGCCGGGGTCGGCCAAGACGACATGACCCTCCTGCGGCAGCTGCCCCACGTCGAGATGGCGGCCGCCGAGCCGCAACGCCTTCTCGACCACGTGCCCTTGGTCCTCGAGGGTGGAACTGGTCAGGTGGAGGTGCAAGCGGTTCGGACCCGACTTCTCCGTGGCGGGCGCCACAAACCGGAGCCCGACCTGCGTGTCGTCACCCGGCAACAGAGCGCCGCTGGCCTCGTCGACGATCCCGCGGCCGAGCAAGCCAGCCCAAAACGCCGCCACGCCCGCCGGATCGTGGGCGTCGAAGCTCACCGCCACCAGTCGCGAGGGCATGCCGGCACGCTAGAGACGGCCCTCAGCGTTGTCGAGACCGGTCGCCCCGTTTCGGGCGATCGGCCACTGGTGTGTCGCGGCCGCCACCGCCGGCGAGCCGATCGTGCCGGCCTCTATCGCCAGCGCCGGCAGTCGCATCGTCCAGAGATGCAGGTCGTACTCGGTTGTGAACCCGAGCGCCCCCGTGAACTGGTGCGTGTCGCGCCGCACACGCTCGGCGGCGCGCATCGCGGCCGCGAGCGCGGTCGCCGCCGCAGTCCAATCGCCCGACCATGCTGCTTCGTAGGCGAGCCAGCGCGCACCCTCGATCGCGACCGCGCACTTGGCGAGCCCGTGCTGGACAGCTTGGAACGAACCGATCGGGCGGCCGAACTGGCGGCGGTCGGTCACGTGTGCGACGGTGAGGTCGAGCGCTCCCGACATCGAGCCGACGAGCTCGAGCGCGAGCGCCACGCGCCATCGGGCGCGCACTTCGTCGGGTCGTGCGTCGGGCAAGGCTTCGCCGGCGTCGATCCCTGCCACGTCGCCGATCGGCCAGCCGAGCCGGGAACCGACGCGCGCCACGCTGCCCGGCTTGGGTCGGACGGCACTGACGGAGCCGTCTGCCACCGTCACCACGACCTCGGCGTCGGCGGCGAACCGCGCCGGGCCCGGCGACTCGGCGGCGACGATCGCGATCGGACCTTCCGCGTCCACGCCGAGGCAGGGCAGGACGA
>DASQTR010000383.1:0-9172 GCA_035641795.1 Ilumatobacter sp. | reverse complement strand
CTGCCTCGGCGCCCACGGCGTGTGGATGGGCACGCGGTTCGTTGCCAGCGTCGAGGCGTACGGCCATGCGTCCTACAAGCGACGCGTGGTCGACGCCGGCAGCAAGCACACGACGTTGTCACGTGCGTACACCGGCAAGCCGCTGCGTACGTTCCGCAACCGGTGGACGGACGAATGGGAACGACGCGGCGACGAGATCGCCGGTTTCCCCGAGCAGTACGCGGTCGCGGGTGTGCGCGTCGAGAGCGGCTACCAGGACGGCGACGTCGACGAGGGCATGATGCCCGCCGGGCAGGGCGTCGAAGGCGTGCACGAGATCCTGCCCGCAGGTGACATCGTGCGCGGCGTCGTTGCCGAGGCAGAAGCGGTGCTGGCGCGAGTGACGTCCGGCGACTAACCGATCGCCGGCCCGATCGCCTCGCCAATACGCTCGGCGAACGTGGTCGTGCGTCGGGAGCTGTTGGGTGGTCTCGATCGGCTCGACGCGACGACCACGGTCCTGCAGCGCGCTCGGCTCGCTGATCCGCGCGGCGGCATGTGGGAGGCGGCCGACGTGCAGTGGTGGTGGCGCCGCCACAGGCCGACCGACGAGCTGGCGCTTCCAGTCTGGTTCGATGAGCTCGGCCCTGTGGCTGCCGCAGGGCTCACGGCCTGGGGCGATACCTGGCAAGCAGATGCCTTCGCCGTGCCGTCGGTCGTCGATGCGGAAGACGTCTGGGCGGCGACGTTGGAAGCCGTCGGAGATTGCAGCGCGGCGCTCCGAGTGTTCGTGCACGAGGACGACGAGCACCTGACGCGCCTCGCCATCGAACGTGGATTTGCGATCACCGACGAGTTGTCGGGCACCTCCTGGATGGACGCCGACCAGCGTCCGCCGACGGCGCACGTGGATGGGTTCGCGATCGTCGATCGCGTCATGCGCGCGGATGCTCCGCACCCGATGATCGCTCGCAACGGTGAACAGGTCGAGCAGCGGCTGCGGCAGTGCTCGCTGTACGATCCGACGCTCGACCTGGCGATCGAGGACGCGGATGGCGGCGTCGCCGGTTACGCGTTGTTCTGGTTCGACGACACGACGCGGGTTGGACTCCTCGAACCGATGCGTGTCGAGGACGATTACCAGCGACGCGGCCTCGCCCGCATGTTGCTGACGAACAGCCTCGATCGGCTCGCACGCAGAGGCGCAAGCCGTCTGAAGGTCGGGTTCGAGACGGACGCCGCCCGCAACCTGTACCTCGGCGCCGGCTTCGTCCAGACGTCTGTCGATCGACTGCTCGTTCGACCAGCACCGCACGACGTGTAGGCCAACGTGCCGGGCGGCCGGGCCTCCACATACGATCGACCGGTGACCCCGTTGACCCGCGAGCAGCGCACGCTGGCGATCGGGCTCGTGATGGGCGTCACGCTGGTGGCGTTCGAGATGACGGCGGTCATCACTGCTCTGCCGACGATCGCCGACGAGCTCGGCGGCGAGTCGTTGTACGGCGTCGCGCTCGCGGCCTACACGCTGGCTGATGTGGTCGCACTCGTAGCGGCGGGCGAGCTCGCCGACCGGCGCGGGCCGACGTTGCCGTACGTGCTCAGCCTCTGCACGTTCGTCGTCGGCCTCCTCGTTGCCGCCTCGGCACCGACGATGGGCGTCATCGTGCTCGGACGCGCGCTGCAGGGTGCCGGGACTGGCGGCCTGGCCCCGATCGCTTACATCCTGGTCACTCGGGCGTTCCCCCAGGACCGGCAGGGCTCGATCTACGCCTTCCTGTCGGCGGGCTGGGTGCTGCCAAGCCTCGTCGCGCCGACGTTCGGCGGCCTCATCACCGACCACGCCAGCTGGCGATGGGTGTTCCTCTGCATCGTGCCCTTCGCGGTCGCCGTAGCCCTGCTTGCGACACGGCCGATGCGGGCATACGGTCCGCTGCCCGCCGATCATGCCTCGACACGTGTGCCCACCGCCGCCCTCGCCGCGGTCGGGGTCGGCGCACTGACGTACGGCGCCCAGGAGGACCGGTGGAGCGTTGCGGTGGTCCTGTGCGTCGCCGGCGTGCTCGTGGCGCTGCCGGCATTGCGCAAGCTGCTTCCGGCCGGAACGATGACCGCCGCCGTCGGCCTGTCAGCGGTGATCGCCTGTCGCATGCTGGCGACTGCCGCGTTCCTCGGCGTCGACTCGTTCGTGCCGCTCGCGGCGCACGAGATCCACGGTGCCAGCGCGCTGCTGCAGGGGTTCCTGATCGTCGGCGGGGCGATCAGCTGGACGGGCGGCCAGCTGTGGCGCTCCCGGCACCCCGGCGCGTCGACGGCGTCGGCGACGCGCACGGGGTTCGTCTTGCTGGCGGTCGGCGCCTTCATCACCTGGCCGGTCGTGTTCGAAGGCTGGCCGCTCTGGGCCACCTTCCTCACGTGGTGTGTGGGTGGGCTCGGCATGGGACTGCTGTTCAACCCCACATCGTTGGCGGCGATGAGCTACGCCCGCCGCGGTCACGAGGGAATCGTGAGCAGCCAGACGCACCTCGCCGACGCCCTGGGATTCTCGCTCATGGGCGGATTCGGCGGCGCGCTCGTGGCCACCGCCGATCGTGGATCCTGGTCGATGACGAGCGCGCTGTCGGTCTGCATGCTGAGCGCCGTGGCGGTGGCCGCGCTCGGTGCGATCGTCGCCGGGCGGGCGCGCCGTGCGGCGGCCGGCGCACAACAGGCCCCCGAGATCGCGTTACGTTGAATGCGTGGAAATCCTCTACATCTCGACCAACGGTTCCACGGACCCGACGAAGGCGTCGATTCCGTGGCACCTCGCGGTCAACGGCTCGATCGAGGCCGGCCAGACGGCGCGCATCGTTCTCGCCGGTGACGCCTCGGAGATCGTCAAGGCCGACGTGCGCCAGGCGGTCGAGGGCGTCGGCGTGCCTGCGCTGCGCGACCTCGTCGCCAAAGCACAGGCGAACGGCGTACCGATTCACGTTTGAAAGGGTTGCGCGGCCGCCCGTGGGGCGACCGAAGACGACCTCGCCGGCCTCGCCGGCACATGGTCGACGCCACCCGACCTGGCCCAGTTGATTGCCGCCGCGGACCGCGTGCTGACCTTCTAACGACCGCCCGATTGGCGCCCGCGCGACCCGCGCGCACCGCAGCGGTGCCGTACCGTCTCGACCATGGCGCTCAGGAACTACATCGTCGAGGAGGTCGCGCTCGATTGCGCCAATGGCCTGCTCACACGGCGTGGGCTTTGCGCCGGTTGGGTCTCGGCAGTCCCTGGCCGCGGCCGGGCTCACGCACGAGCTGCGCGTCTTCGACCGGGTCGACCACGCCTTCTTCAACGACACCGGCCAGCGGTACGACGCTGACGCAGCGGCCCAGGCTTACCACGCGATGCTCGACTGGTTCGGCGAGCACCTCGCCGCGTGATGTCTACGTGCGACCCGACGCGAACTCAGGCCCGCGGCCGTGTCGACTCGACGATCCAGTCCACGTATCCCGGCCCGTGGTGTGACAGCGGAACGGCCGCGATCGCCGGCAGCTCGTAGCTGTGGTGGGCGCGGATCACCGCGCAGATCGCGTCGAAATGGTCGGCGAGCGTCTTGAGCAGCACGAGGTGTTCGCCCTCGACGGCGACGTCGCCGCGCCACCGGTAGCAGCTCGTGATCGGCCACGTCTGCCCGCACGCCGCCAACCTGGCGTCGACGACGGCACGGATGACGGCGCGCGCCTCATCGGCCGAGCCGCACGTGACCGTCACGTCGATGACCGTCGCAGCGTGATCGCCCGTCACGATCCGCAACGCTACGACTCTTGCGCAGGCGCCGGAGTGGTCGGCCGCTCGGGCCCTCGAATCGGTAGAGGTGTTCGACCAGCGCTTCGGTCACCACACATACGATGTCGCCGCTGGTGCTCCGCAATTGATCTTCCTCGAGCTCGAACTCGTCGACGTACCCGAGCTCGGAGCGCGGCTCGTCCATTGCGATCATCTCCTTCGGGACACGCTAGAACCCGATCCATGAGAGCGTGGGAAGCCGATCTGTCGACCGCATTCCGGCTGGCCGACATCGCGGATGCCATCTCGCTGCGCCACTTCCGGTCGGAGGAGTTGCGCCGCACGCACAAGGTCGACGGCACGCCCGTCTCGCAGATCGACTTCGACGTCGAGGAGGCGATGTTCGCGGCCGTGCGCGCACTTCACCCCGACGACCACGTCGTCGGCGAGGAGATCGGCACGCGCCCGGGCAGCTCCGACCGGCGCTGGATCTTCGACGGCATCGATGGCACGCACAATTACGCCCTCGGGCGGACGGGCTGGGGGACGACGATCGCGCTCCAGGTCGGCGGCGAAATGCTCGACGGCGTCACCGTGGTCGGCGTTGTCTCCGCGCCGCGCTTCGGGCGCCGGTGGTGGGCCACACGCGGCGGTGGCGCGTGGGTGGCGGCGTACGGCGAGCAGGGATCGCTCGACCCGACCACGGCGACCGCGTTGCACTGCGGCGACGCCGCCGACCTCGACACCGCGACGGTGATGGTGATGCCATGGGAAGGGTTCATGATCGGCTGGCGCGACGAGGCCACGCGCCTGTTCCGTCAGCCCGACTCGCCGCGCAGCGAGAGCATCGTGCTCGACGCCGTGCGCGTCGCCAGCGCCGAGATCGATGCAGCGGTGCTCACGCTCGGCTCGATCTGGGACTTCGCCGCTCCAAGCCTGATCCTCGCCGAGGCAGGCGGCGTGTTCCGCGACGCCTGGGGCGGGGCGCGCTTCGACACGCAGACGGGGCTGTTCACCAATACCGCCCTGCTGGAACCACTCCTCGCTCGGCTCGCCCCCCTCCGTCCACCGCAGCCTGACGTGGCGCGTTTGGCTAGAACGGTGAGTATGCCGATCGGTACCGATGACGAGCAGGCGGCCGACGAGTGGCGCTCGTTCGGCATCCGGCCAATGGCTTCGATGTCGGCGCGCGAACACGTCGACCAGGCGCCACCGGAGGTTCTCAACATCGTCGACGAGCGCACCGCCCAGCTGGCGCACCCGTTCGTGGGGGTGACGACCGACGGTCGGCCGCTGACCGGGTTGCGGTCACTCGACGACGCGCCGCATGTCAGCACGCGACCGATCACCGACGCCGCGCTTGCATTCCTGCAGGCGCTCACTCCGGAACAACGCCAGCGCGTCACCTTTGCGATCGACGCCGCCGAGTGGCGCATGTGGATCAACGTTCACATGAACCACTTCCGCCACGGAGTGCTGATCGAGGAGCTCAGCCAGCCCGTGCGCGACCTCGCACTCGGCATCTTGCGGGCCACGTTGTCGGCACGCGGCTATGGCCAGGCTCGCTCGATCATGCGTGTGAACGAGCTGCTCGCCGAGCTCACCGGCGACTACGACGCGTTCGGTGAATGGCCCTACTTCGTCTCGATCTTCGGCGAGCCCGGCGGCGACGCGCCGTGGGGCTGGCAGTACGACGGTCATCACATCTGCCTCAACGCGCTCGTCTTCGACGGCCGGCTGGTGATGACGCCGGTGTTCATGGGTGCCGAGCCGCGTCGCATCCGCACCGGTCATCTCGCGGGTACATCGCTGTTCGACCCCGAGGAGTCGACCGGCCTCGAGCTGATTCGCGCGCTCGACACCGACCAGCGCCGGCGCGCGACCATCTACCCGTCGATCCTCACAGACGACATCTCGCCCCAGCTGCAGAACCTGTTCGACGGGCGGATGCAAGCCGGCGCGCAGCACGACAACCTCGTCGCCGCCTACCAAGGCGTTGCGGGCAAGGAGATGACCGACGCCCAGCGCCGGTTGCTGCTGGCGGTCACGAGGTCGTACGTCGAGTGGCGTCCCGACGACCACGCTCAGGTCGGGCTCGCCGAGGCAGCCCGGCACCTCGACGACACATGGTTCTCCTGGTACGGCGGCTACGACGACCGTGCCCCGTTCTACTACCGGGTCCACAGCCCGGTGATCTTGATCGAGTTCGACCACCATCCCGGGGTCGTCTTCGACAACGAGGAACCGACCCGCAACCACGTCCACACCGTCGTGCGGACGCCCAACGGTGGCGACTACGGCGCTGACCTCCTACGCCAGCATCACGAGCAGTTCGACCACACGCACGGAGACCACCGCCCCCGCTAACCAGGGCGCATGGGGTACTCGTCTTCGTTGCGCACCCAGCCGGGGCGTTCGGAGAAGTCGCGACGCGGCGGTGCGAAGACGTCGATCAGCCAGTGGTGCATGTCCTCGACCGACTGGCTCGTGTGCACGAGCGGGGGAGGGATCACCACGACCGCCGGTGCCGCGCAGCGCCGGTGGTCGTCGTCTCGCCACGTCGACGAATCGGGTGTCCACGGCACGCGCATGTGGTGCACGTAGTCGCCGTGCACCTGCAGCGATACCTGCTCGAAGTCGTCGTGGTGGTGGGGCGACAGTTGCATCGGATCACGCGGCCGGTCGTCCTCGGGCAGGACGTTGACCATCACCGTCGAGCACCGGAAGATGCGCCCGAGCTTGCCGTTCTCCAACGGATGCTCGGAGAGCGGGTAGACGCGCGGGTGGTGACCATCGGGCGGGTCGGGCCAGGCCGCGAACGTGGCGACGTTGGTGTCCGGCGCGGTGTAGTCGGCGGCGTTCGAGGCCCGCGCCGAGAGCGACGGCGCTGTGGTCGCTGCCAGCACCCGGATGATCGTCCCTGTGGCGTCGACCCGCACTGTCGAAGCTCCCGGCGGCACGATCGCGACTGCTGGCTCCGTCACGGATGCGGATCCGGTGGCGTGCTCGATCGTCGCCTGGGCGCCGTCGAGGACGAGCACGGCGTATTCGCCGTCGACGTCGTCGACGGCGAGCTCGTCACCGGCGGACGCCGTGCTGTAGCCGATCAGCAGCGCCTGGCTCCGCGTCCACCACGTCGCGGTGCCATGGGTGAGCTGCTCGTCGGGAGCAGCGGAGCGCAGCTCCCGGTACGTCGCCGGGCGCGGCACGCCGGCGGGCTGAGCTCCTGCTGTCGAGAGCTGCGCACGTGGGTCGGTCGCAACGTATGGCATGCCGCGATCATTACACCACGGCGCGCGGCGGCAACGGGGCGAGCGCCCGGGTCGAGCGCTCGACCCGGAAGGCCTGCAAGATCTCGTCGACCGACAGCAGCGGCACACCGAGCCGGGCGGCGGTCGCCGAAGCCGAGAGCGACGTGTCGTGTGGGATGCGTTGGCCGGCGAACGCGTCTCCCGGTGCCGGCCCGAAGCGCAGCAGCGAGCGATCCAGGCCGAAGATCGCGACCGTCGCCTCCGCCAGCTCGCGCCGTGAGACGGCGTCCGACCCGCAGCAGTGGAAGACGCCGTCGGCCCGTTGCGCCAGGATCGACCTGATGACCTCGCCGCACATCGCCGCCAGCGACGGGCTCGCCACCGTGTTCAGTTCCTTCCCCTCCCACACGGTGAACTGCTCGCCGCGCTCGAGGGCATCGACGATGGAGGCGACGAAATAGCCGAAACCCGGGTCTTGGGCGCGAGGTGTCGCCGGTCGCGCCCAGTGCGTGCCGTTGACGCCAGAGACCCGCGCGACGGTGCCCCCGCGATCGAGGGCGACGATCTCCGACGCTGCCTTGAGGAAGCCGTAGAGGTTGATCGGATTGGGCGGAGTCGACTCGGTGGCCCCGCGCTGCGTGCCGTCGAAGACCCAGTCGGTCGACACCAGGCAGAACGGGATGGCGCGCTCGGCGGCGAGCTCGGCGTAGGTGCGCGTGGACTCGACGTAGGCCGACCACGCCAGGTCGCGATCAGCGTGCATGCGTGCCCAGTCGTTGAGGATCGCGCAATGGACGATGGCATCGGGCTCTGACGCGTCGACGTGGGCGCGCACGGCGGCCCGGTCGGTCATGTCGACGCGGTCGCCGATCACGGTGTCGCCGTGCCGGTCCCGGAGCACCTTGGCGATGTTCGACCCGACGAAGCCGGATGCGCCGGTGACGACCGTTTTCATCGGGATTGTCCCAATCGACCTCAGGGTGCGCCGGCTGGTGACTGGAACAGGCGGTTCTGATCCTCGAAGTACTGGATCGCGGCCGGCACGTCGTACTGCTGCTCCGCGAACGTCTCCGGGTCCCACTCGCTCCGGGCGGCGCCGAACAGGTCGCCGCCGTAGATGTGGATCGCGCCGGCGTGCTCGCGGGTCGGGTTGGTCACTGCATGGATGACGTCACCGCCGAGCAGCACTGTGTCGCCGACGTCCAGCGAGCGGCCGCCGCTCGGCACGAGGCCGGCGCCGTCACGCCGGAAGAACTCGTTGTCCTCGCCGCCCGTGTAGATGCCGATCGCAGCCCACATCGCGTGGTTGTGGGGCCGGAACGTCATACCCGGTGTCCACACGACCTTGAGCACGGTGAGCTCGGGAGAGGCGTGCAGCGGCATGATCTCGGCCCGCGCGGGTGGCAGCGCCGACGCGAGTGCCGCCGGCTCGCAGATCGCCCGCTCGAGCAACTCTTTGATCGCCAGATGAGGAGCGTCCTCGGCGTTGGCTCGGAGGCAATCGTCCAGGAACTCGTCCACGTCGAACATGCACGAATGATCGCGCCGATCGCAGCTCGGCGCCCGTTGCGGCATGTGCCGCCCGGCCGAAACTGGTAAATCCCCTGATGTTGCGACTCGCGACGGAACGGCTTTAGCGATTCTTCAGCGGGCGCGTGGACCATCGGGTCGTCCGATCACAGGAGGTTCACATGTTCATCGGCTCCGTGGCGCGGCTCGCGCCCAATCCCTATTCACCCGGTATCTCCGATCGCGAAGGGAGCACGTGATGGATGCATGCACCGCCGGCGCCACTCGGCGCCATCGACTTGCCGTCACCGTCCTCGCTTCTGTGGTGGCCGTCTCCGGCATCGGCTGGATCGCGTCGTCTCCCGTGGCGAGCGCTAGCGACAACGCCGTCATCGACTGGAACGCAGTGGCGGGACAAGCCGCTCGCGACGCCTGTCTTGCGCCGGCCAACGACCCGCTGCACGAGGCGCGCATGTACGCGATCGGGCACATCGCGGTCCACGATGCGCTGAACGCGATCGACCACCGTTACGACTCGTATGTGTACGGCTTCGATGCACCTTCGGGAACGTCGCCAGAGGTGGCCGTCGCCGCCGCCGCGCACGCGGCGCTGGTGGCGGTGTTGCTGGACCTGCCGTCGGAGCTGTTCCCCGCGGCCTGCGGCGCCGCT
>DASQTR010000382.1:0-2368 GCA_035641795.1 Ilumatobacter sp. | reverse complement strand
GGAGCCGCTGTCGACGGCATCGTCGCCACGTTCCGAGATGTCACCGAGCAGCGCAACCTCGAGCGTCAGCTCAGCCACCGTGCGTTCCACGACGAGCTCACCGGGCTGGCCAACCGGGCGCTGTTCCTCGACCGCATGGATCACGCTTTGCGGGTCGCCCGGCCCGAGGCCGATCCGGTCGTGGTGTTGTTCGTCGACCTCGACGACTTCAAGTCGGTCAACGATGCGCTCGGTCACGCCGTCGGCGATCAGCTGCTGAAGACCGTTGCCGATCGCATCCGGCGCGCCGCCGGGACCGGCGACACAGCGGCCCGCCTCGGCGGTGACGAGTTCGCGATCCTGCTCGAGGACCGCGGCGGCATCGACCGTGCGATCGACGTCGCCGAACGGCTGCTCGACAGCCTGCGCGACCCGGTGTCGATCGCCGGTTACGACGTCGCCGTGCTCGCCAGCGTCGGTGTCGCCGTGGCCTCGCCCGGCATGAGCACGACGAGCCTGCTGCGCGACGCCGACATAGCGATGTACGAGGCCAAGCGTGCCGGCAAGGGGCAGATTCGGATCTTCGACCCGGCGATGCGTCTGGTGGCAACCAAGCACCTGGAGTACCGCAGCGACCTGGGGGAGGCTCTCGAGCGCGGCCAGATGCGGCTCGTCTACATGCCGTTCGTCGACCTGCGCTCAGGCCAGGTGGTGGGTGCCGAGGCGCTCGTGCGCTGGCACCACCCGCAGAACGGCGACATCCCGGCCAGCGAGTTCGTACCGATCGCTGAGCGTTCCGGCTTGATCGTTCCGATGGGGTACTGGGTGCTCGAGCAGGGGCTGGCGCAGACGGCGATGTGGCGGCCGGACCTGTTCTGCAGCTTCAACGTGTCGGCTGTGCAGATCCGCCAGCCCGACTTCGTCGAGCGCGTCGTGGCACTCGTCGACGAGTACCACGTCGATCCGCAGACGGTGATGCTCGAGCTGACCGAGACGGTGCTCGTCGACGAGGGAGACCGCGCCACGGAGACCGTTAGCCGCCTGCGCGAGGAGGGCTTCCGCTTCGCGATCGACGACTTCGGCGCCGGGTACTGCTCGCTCAGTTACCTACAGCGACACCCAGTCGACCTGCTCAAGATCGACCGCACCGCGATCGAGGAGTTCGGGAGTGACCCTCGCGGCAACACGCTGACCCGCACGATCCTGCAGATGACCGACTCGCTCGATCTGCTGACCGTTGCAGAGGGGATCGAGACCACCAGCCAGTTGCGCGAGCTGCGGCGGTTCGGCTGCGACCTCGGCCAGGGCTACCTGCTGTCGCGCCCACTCGAGGCCGAGGATCTCGCCCGGCGGTTCGGCTACGCCACCGCGATCGCCGGCGCGTAGCAAACCGGAGCGGCGTCTCCAACGGGCATGTCTGCAACGGGCATGTCTGCAACGGGCATGCCAGGGCGTCGTCTCGGACGCCGTAGGTTCTTTCCGTGAGCCTGCGGATCGGGATGGTGTGCCCATACAGCTTGTCGATCCCCGGCGGCGTGCAGGCGCAGGTGCTCGGACTGGCGCGCCAGCTTCGGCGGAATGGGCACGAGGTCAGGGTGCTGGCGCCCTGCGACGGTCCGCCCCCCGAGCCGTTCGTCACTCCGCTCGGCGACAGTCTCCCGACCGCGGCCAATGGGTCGGTGGCGCCGCTCGCGCCCGATCCGGCCGCCGCCATGCGCACGCTGCGCGTGCTGCGCGACGAGATGTTCGACGTCATCCACGTCCACGAGCCGTTGGCACCTGGTCCGTCGCTGACGTCCGTGACGCTCCACGTGGCGCCGATCGTCGGTACCTTCCACGCCGCCGGGCGCTCGACGAGCTACCGCCTGCTGGCGCCACTGCTACGACGGCTCGCCAACCGGATCGACGCTCGCGTCGTCGTGTCGAAGGACGCACTCGCGCTCGTGCAGCTCCACCTCGGCGGCGAGGACGACGACTTCACGGTGCTCTTCAACGGCGTCGATACCGTCGCTATCCGGGCTGCCATACCGATGGCCACCAACCGGCCGGCGATCTTCTTCCTCGGCCGTCATGAAGAACGCAAAGGGCTTGCAGTCCTGCTCCGGGCACTGCGCATGCTGGAGCTCGGCGTGTCGTGCTGGGTCGCCGGCCACGGGCCCGACACCGAGCGCTTGCGGGCGGCGTACGGCGCCGACGCGCGAGTCGAGTGGCTAGGTCGGATCTCCGAGACCGACAAGCTCGAACGATTGCGCGGGGCGTCCGTGTTCTGCGCTCCGTCGCTGCACGGCGAGTCGTTCGGCGTCGTGCTGGTCGAGGCGATGGCCGCCGGCACGCCGGTCGTGGCGAGTGCCCTCGACGGCTATCGCAACGTCGCCACCGACGCGGTCGA
>DASQTR010000381.1:0-3000 GCA_035641795.1 Ilumatobacter sp. | reverse complement strand
CCGCCGTTATGCGCAAGACGTTTGGGATTCGCTCAAAGGTGTCTGGCATGGTGTCCCCCGACGCGGCGACGGGGCCAGCTACCTTTGCGCCGCCTGATCCAACCGAGGAGAGATTCGAACCATGGGCCTAACCGCGCCGTCATTGCGAGCCAGTTCGCGGCATCGTCGCTTCACCACGCTGGTCGCCGGCCTTATTGGCGTGGCTCTGATCGCCGGCGCGTGCAGCGACGACGATGACGACGACGTCGCCACATCCGAGACGCCCGCAGGCACGACTGCGACGGAACCGACCGAGGCCCCCGACGACCCGGTCGCGGCCGCGCAACAACGGGTCAGCGATGCCGAGGACAGTGTGACCCAGGGGCAGGAGGATTTGACCACCGCTCATGGCGACTTCTGCGGCGCGGCGGAGGGGTACGTGGACACACTCGATCGTTACGGCCGTGTGTTCACTGATCGCTCCGCCACTGTCGGGGACATCACGACGCTCGGCGCCGATCTCACCGAACCCCGCGACGACGTGGTCGCAGCAGCCGATGGTGTCGATGCCGCCAAGGACTCGCTCGCGGACGCGCAGCAGGAGCTGGCCGACGCGCAAGCGGCGCTGGCGGAAGCGATCGCCACCGCGTCGAGCGTCCCCAACAGCACGGTCACGCCGACCGCCGTCACGACCACGACCCTCGTGCCACCGGCGACGATCGAGCGTGTGCAGCAGGCCGAGGACGACCTCGCCCGCACGTCCAGCGGGATCACCGACGAAACGCCGCTGGTCGAGGCCGCCGCTGACTACAACTCCGCCGCGCTGTCGCTCGAGATGGCGTGGCTGCGGTTGCTGTCCGACGCCGAGTGCCTGAGCGATGAGCAGCAGGCCAACGCCGCGCAGCAGATCGCCGAATACACGACCGCGCTGCAGACCGATCTGACCACGGCCGGCTACGACCCGGGCCCCATCGACGGCGTCTATGGACCGAGCACCACGGCTGCCGTCGAGCAGTTGCAGACCGACAGCGAACTACCAGTCACCGGCTGGGTCGACGAGGCAACCTCGCGGGCGCTACAAGACAAGCTCAGCGCGGTCGGTCAACAGCAGGCGTTACAGACGGTTCAGCTGCAAACCATCCTCGCGCTGGTCGGCTACTGGGACGGCCCGATCGATGGCGTCTGGAGCGACGAGCTGACCCAGGCCTTGATGGACTTCCAAACCGCGCTGGGGGTCGAGCCGACAGGTGTCGTCGACGCCGCCACGATCGCCGCCTTCCAGCAGGCAATGGCCGGCCTCGAGCCGGGATCGCCAGCGACCACGGCCGCCCCGACGCCACCGACGAGTCCCAGCGCGACGACCGCAGCCCCAGCCCCCGCTGACGAGGCGACAGTCCAGGTCGCCGACTCCGATCTCGGCCAGATCCTCACCAACGGCAGCGGCATCACGGTCTACCTGTTCATGCCCGACGCCCAGGGAACGCCGACGTGCACCGATGCCTGCGCACAGTCGTGGCCACCGGTGAGGGTCGACGACCCCGGCCAGGTCGTCGCGGGCGACGGGATCGACTCGTCGCTGCTCGGTACCGTCGATCACCCGGACGCCGGCACCCAGGTCACCTACAACGGCTGGCCGCTGTACGTGTTCACCGGCGACTCCGCCCCTGGCGACACGAACGGCCAAGGTCAAGGCGACGCGTGGTACGCGGTCGATCCCAGCGGCAACCCGATCGACAACGACTGACCCCGCAGGTTCGCGCGAGGTCGGCGGTGACGTCTGGGTAGCGACGGTCATCGGGGTCGGGCGTTGCTAGCTCGCCGTCGTGTAGTGGCGATGATGGCGGTGCCGAGGGCGAGCGCAACGAGGCCGACGTAGAACGGCAGGTGGTGCTACGAGCCGGTCGTAGGCAGTTGACAGCCCGACCCGATGGTCGTGGTCGGGGTGGCCGGCAACAGCCAGTCGGCGGGCACTCGTTCGGTCACGACCCAGGGCGTCGCCAGGCCGGGTCTCGGCGCGTGCGAACGTCATCGACGCCTCGGTTTCGCCGCCAGCAACCGCGATCGAGAAGTTCCCGTTCGAGTTGTACGACACGTTGCCCGCGAAGTTGAACGTCGTGTCGGTCGGTTCCGCGGCGGCCACTGCTTGCGAATCACGATCGTGCCCGGTTCGGGCGGTGATGTGACGTAGAACGCGTAGCAGAACACGTGCGTCTGGCCGGTGGGGTATCCGATCCATTCCACGTTGTCGCCGTTGACGTTGTCCTTCGCGCATCCAATCGAGCCGAACCTGCGCAAGTCGCCCTGCCCGTTGAGCGGTTCTGTCGGCGTGCCTCCCATCACCCAGAACTGGCGATTCGCGAGCAGCGCGTCGGGGCGAGCGACAACGACCTGCGGCCACCACCATGTCGCCCTCTACGTGCCCACCGAGGAGCGACGCTCTACGTCCTCCTCCGAGCCCTCCGTCTGGCCGAGTATGCCCGCCGATCGCAGTTCGTCAAGCGCGGCGGCGAGCGACGCCGTCACCGGCACCGCGAGGAACACCCCGAGGAAGCCGGCCATCGCGCCACCAGCGACGACAGACAGGGCGACGACGAGCGGATGCAGGTGGACAGCTCGACCCTGGATCCACGGTTGAAGCACGTTCCCTTCGAACACCTGGACACCGACGACGATCACGAGCATCACCGCTCCGAGGGTCACGCCGCCCTCCGCGATCGCCAGCAACACGGCCAGCGTTCCGGCCAACAAAGCCCCGATGTACGGCACGAACGCTCCGAGAAACGTGACCACAGCAATCGCGCCGACATGCGGGACACCGAGCAGCAGGGCACCAAGCGAAATAAGAGTCGCATCGATCGTCGCGATGGCAGCCTGACCGAGGATGTAGCCGGAGATTGTTTTCCAGATCCTCTGACCGATGCGATCCACGAGATCACCTGAGCCTGCCGCGACACGCAACGTCCAGCGCCACATCAACGTCCCGTCCTTCAGGAAGAAGAACGCCACGACGAGACTCAACAG
>DASQTR010000380.1:0-2810 GCA_035641795.1 Ilumatobacter sp. | reverse complement strand
GTCCTCGATCAACACGTCGCCCGGCACGATCGACACGTCGTACCCGATGCGCTGCAACGCGACATATTGGGCGACCTGCTCGGACGTCCGCATCGAAGCGAGGTCGAGCGTGCGCCGCTGCGACGGCGTGCGGAAGCCGTTCACGTCCTCGGCCGTGAGGAACTCGATCGCCGGCTCGTTGCGACCGACCAACCAAGACAGCAGCGACTGCTCGGGCGACATGACGGTGACGAAGTAGATGTCGCCCTCCGGCGGGAACTGCTCGGCGACGCCGCCGAGGTCGCCCACGCGAACCAGGTCGGTGACCGGTTGCGCGGAAGCCGGGGTGCGGGCGTACTCGGCGGGCTGCTCCACGCCGAGCCGGCGGTTCTCCTTCTCGGCGAACCATCCCGACGGCAGGATCGAGGCGACTGCGATCGCCGACAACACCAGCAGCGACAGCGCAGTCAGCGTGACCGCCCACCACGAGTGCGAGCCCTTCGTCGTCCGCAGGCCGGCTCGCGCCGCCGCCTCACGCTCGGTCTCGGTGCGCGCCGGCGGGACCCCCTCCGGAACGGGGTCGACCGGTAGTGTCGATGTCGGCGTGTCGGTCACTCTTGCGCTTTCCGTATCGGGCATCACGTGGCGAGCCGGGCTCATCGCCGGGCTGGCGATCGTGGCGCTGCTCCTTACCGGGTGGCGTAAGCCTGCCAGGGCGGAACCCCGATCACCACGCGGAGTCGTCGAGCGCGGGCTCGTCTACAAGACCGGCCCAGCCCCGGGTGTCGTCGTTGACCACCTGGACACGCCGGAGTACCGGCGGCCCGGAGTCGTCCGCCGCATGCTGGCGGCGCTGGCGAGCGGCGGCATCGCGATCCTGTTCGGGGTAGTGACCGCGATCGTCGTGTCGTTCGGCATCGCGATGGCCGTGATCTGGCTGACCGACCTGCTCGAGCAATGACGCCGGGCGAGCGCCGGCGGCTCGTGGTCATCGCCGGTCACCGGGGCGAACGCGACGTGGTCGACGCCCATCTCGCCGACGACGACGCCGGCGTCAGGGACGCGGTGCTTGGCGCGCTGGCGCGGATGGGCGCGCTCACCGATGCTCAGGTGGTCGCCGGCTTCGGCGATCCGGCGCCCGTGGTGCGCCGTCGTGCGGCGGCGCTGGCAGCGGCGCGACCGGGCGTGGCGCTGCTCGCTTTGCTCGACGACCCCGAACCATCGGTCGTCGAGGTGGCGGCATGGGCGTGCGGCGAGCAGGAGCGGGTCGACGACGCCACGCTCGGCCGCTTGATCGCGCTCGCCAGCGAGTCCGACGATGCGCTCGTGCGCGAGTCGGCTGCAGCCGCGCTCGGTGCCATCGGCGACGTCCGCGGGCTGCCGGCGATCCTCGTCGCCGTGCGCGACAAGCCAAACGTGCGGCGGCGGGCCGTGCTGGCGCTGGCGCCGTTCGACGGTCCCGACGTGGAGGCCGCGATCGAAGCCGCGCTCAGCGACCGCGACTGGCAGGTCCGACAAGCAGCAGAAGACCTACGCCGCGCGACGGGCGAGCTCGACGTGTAGGCCGCTTCAGTTCAGAGCTTCAGCCGGTACATGTTCGTCTCGTAGGGCTCGAATCCGAGGCGTTGGTAGAGCCGGTTCGCCGCATCGCGTGATGCCCGGCTCGTGAGACTCACGTGCTTCGCGTGGCGCCGGCGCGCCTCGTCGATGGCGGCGCGATTGAGCGCCTCGCCGACCCCCTGCCCGCGCGCCGACTCGTCGACCACGACGTCCTCGATCCACGCCTTGAGCCCGGTCGGGATGCGATAGAAGGCCAGCGTCAGGCTGCCGACGAGGCGGCCCTCGAGCCGCGCCAGGAACAGCACCGAATCGGGACACTCGACGATCTGCGCCAGCTCGTCGCGCGTCGGCGGCGGCGAGGACGACGACAGTTGCGGGATCAGTGCCGTGAAGCGCGTCACCAACTCGTCGTCGACCCGGTCAGCAGCTACCACCTCGACCGTCACCGCGCCGACCCTACAGGCGCCTCTGCGATGCGAGGGGTAGGGTTGCCGGCGATGGATCACGTGCGGTGGCTGGTCGATCCGGAGGGGCTTGCGCTCACCAGACCGGTCCTGGTGGCGGCCTTCACGGGCTGGAACGACGCCGGCGACGCGGCCTCGACGGCGGTCCGCACACTGATCGAGTCGAGCGGTGCCCGCGCCCTTGCCAACATCGATCCCGAGCATTTCACCGACTTCGCCACGATTCGTCCGAACGTGCGTCTCGACGAGCAACGCAACCGGTCGATCGTCTGGCCCACGGTCGGCATCTGGTCCGCGTCGCTGCCCGGCACCGACGTGATCCTCGTGCTCGGGCCCGAGCCGGCGCTGAAGTGGCGCGAGTTCTGCGAGCAGATCGTTGGCATCGCGCAGCGCTTCGACGCCGCGATGGGACTCACGATCGGCGCCCTGCTGGCCGACGTGCCGCACACTCGGCCGACGCAGATCATCGGCAGCGCCACCGAGGACGCCCTGATCGATCGCTTCGAGCTCAGCCGCTCGCGCTACGAGGGCCCGACCGGCATCATCGGCGTGCTGCACGACGCGCTCAGCCGCAGCGGCCTGGCGACGGCATCGCTGTGGGCGGCGGTCCCGGGTTACGTGTCGCAGCTCCAGTCGCCGCGCGCGGCGATGGCGCTCGTCGAGCGGGCGTGCTCGATGATGGGCACGCCGGCCCCAGTCGTGCGGCTGGCGGGCCAGGTCGCCGACTACGACGCCAAGGTGGCGGCTCTCATCGCCGAGGACGACGACCTCGTCACATACGTCGGACGGCTCGAGGAGATGGTCGAC
>DASQTR010000379.1:0-9020 GCA_035641795.1 Ilumatobacter sp. | reverse complement strand
CAAGTTCAACAGGCGGGCGCAGATCGTGGGCGAGACCGAAGGCATGGTGAAAGTCGTCGCCCGGAAGAACCCCGACGGTTCGGCTGGACAGGTCCTCGGCGTCCACATGGTGGGCCCGTGGGTGACCGAGCAGCTCGTCGGTGGTTACCTCGCAGTGAACTGGGAGGCGACCGTGCCGGAGGTCGCCGAGTTGATCCAGCCGCATCCGAGCCTCACCGAACTGTTCGGCGAGACGATGCTCTCGCTGACGGGGCGCGACTTCAACGGCTGACACGACGCGACACGACGACACGACGACACGACCGCGACACAGGAGCGAACACATCCAGATGGCTGACGTCACCCTTCCCCAACTCGGCGAGACCGTTACCGAAGGCACCATCACACAGTGGTTCAAGCAGGTCGGCGACTCCGTGTCCGCCGACGAGCCATTGTTCGAGGTCTCCACCGACAAGGTCGACACGGAGGTTCCCTCGCCGATCGCGGGGGTCGTCCAGGAGATCCGGGTCGCCGAGGGTGATTCGGTCGAGGTCGGAGCGGTGGTGGCAGTGATCGGCAGCGATACGGGCGCCGCTGCACCTTCCGCCCCTGCAGCGCCTGCGGAGCCGACGCGCGCCGCCGAACCGCCTGCCGCCGAACCGCCTGCCCAGCCAGCGCCACCGCCGGCTCCCGAGCCGGCCCCGGCCCCGGCCCCCGCACCAGCCGCTCCAACGCCGGCGGCGCAGATGGAAGCACCGCCGTCTCCGCAAACCGACGGTGCGCCGGCAGCGGCGGCCGCGCCTGCTGCCACGCCGAACGACAACCGGCTGCTCTCGCCGGTGGTTCGCCGGCTCGTGAACGAGAACCGCATCAATCCCGACGACGTCGTGGGCACCGGTCCCGGCGGACGCATTACCCGCGAAGACGTGATGGACTTCATCGACGCCAACGGCGCGCCTGCGGGCAAGGTCCCGGCACCACCCGCTCCGACGGCGCCGGCACCCGCCGCCGTCCCATCCGCCGCGCTCGCTCCGGCGCCTGCCCCGGCTCCGGCGCCTGCCCCGGCTCCGGCACCGGCGGCCGCCCCTGCGCCGCCGCCGGCGCCCGCGCCGCGTCCCGCGCCTGCGCCGGGTGAACGTGACTCCGTCGTGCGGTTGTCGAAGATCCGCAAGCTGACGGGCGACCACATGATCATGAGCAAGGCCACGTCGCCCCATGCCTTCAGCGTGGTCGAGGTCGACTTCGCGAACGTCGACGCCACACGGATGCCGGTCAAGGATTCGTTCAAGTCGAGCGAGGGGTTCGGCCTCACCTACTTGCCGTTCATTGCCAGGGCCATCGTCGACGGCCTGGCCGAGTTCCCACACCTCAACGCCAGCGTCAGCGGCGACGAGCTGCTGGTGCATCACTACGTCGACCTCGGCATTGCCGTCGACCTCGACTACGAGGGTCTGCTGGCGCCGGTGATTCGCAACGCCGAGACGAAGCGGCTGAAGGCGCTCGCCCGGGAGATCAGCGACCTCGCCAACCGCGCGCGGGCTCGCAAGCTCAGCCCCGACGAGATCCAGGGTGGCACGTTCACGATCTCCAACAACGGTTCCGCCGGGTCCGTGCTGACGATGCCGATCATCAACCAGCCGCAGGTGGCGATCATCTCCACCGACGCCATCGTCCGCCGGCCGGTGGTGGCGCACACCGCCGACGGGGCGGAAGCGATCGCCATCCATCCCCTCGGCAACTTGGCGATGAGCTGGGACCACCGCGCCTTCGACGGCGCCTACGCGGCGGGTTTCCTCAAGACGGTCAAGCAGATCCTCGAGACGAGGGACTGGTCCGCGGAGCTGTGACCCTGCGCGTCCGATGGCTCGGGCGGGTGCCGTACCGCGAGGCGCTCGCGGTCCAGCGGGCGCTGTTCGACCACGGCCGTGAGCAGCACCTGCTGCTGCTCGAGCACGACCACGTGTTCACCTACGGCCAGCACGCCGACCTAGCGAACAACCTGCGCTGCGACCCGGCCGATGTCGGTGCCGATCTCGTCGCCGTCAACCGCGGCGGCGACATCACGTACCACGGTCCCGGGCAGTTGGTGGGCTATCCGATCCTGTCGACCCCGAATGCCAAGGGATCGCTCCGCCACGTGCTCTCCGTCGAGGCGCTGCTGATCGAGGCCCTCGCCGAGCTCGGCCTGCCCGGTGCCGGACGCCTCCGTGGGTATCCCGGTGTCTGGGTCGACGCCGCGGGCACGAACCCGCGCAAGATCGCAGCGATCGGGGTGCGTCTTGCCCGCGGCCGCACCATGCACGGGTTCGCCCTCAACGTGACGACCGACATGACCTACATGCGTGAGCACATCGTCGCCTGCGGCATCGGCGACCGCCCGGTGACGTCGTTGACCGAGGAAGGCATCGGTGTGCCCATGTCCCGGGTCGCTGACGTCGTCGCCCGACTCGCCGGCGAACGATGGGGCGATGGCACGGTCGAGCGCCAGGACGTGGCCTGGCATCACCGCCACGACGATCTGGTCCCCTTCTCACGCGGCGCCGGGCCGGGCGCGGCCGTCACCTACCGTCCGCGGTCCCACACGCGACTCGCGCAGGCCGGTGTCGCGGCGGGATTGCCGATCGAGACCCGCAAACCCGACTGGCTGCGACCCCACGTCCATCTCGGCCCCGACGTGATGCGGCTCAAGCGCAGCGTGCGCGAGCTGGGGCTGGTCACCGTGTGTGAGGACGCCGGCTGCCCCAACCTGTCCGAGTGCTGGTCCGACGGCACGGCGACGCTGATGCTGCTCGGCGACCGTTGCACACGCGCCTGCGGCTTCTGCCTGGTCGATACGCGCAAGCCGCTGCCACCTCCGCCCGACGAACCTGCGCGCGTTGCCGAAGCGGTGTGCCGCATGGATCTCGACCACATCGTGCTGACGATGGTCGCTCGCGACGACCTCCGCGATGGGGGGATGGCGCACGTCGCCCGATGCGTCGAAGCGATCCGCGCCGCCCGCCCCGGCACCGCGGTGGAGACGCTGATCTCCGATGCCAAAGGATCGCTCGATTCGCTCATGGCGCTGTTCGAGGTGCGGCCCGACGTGCTCAATCACAACCTCGAGACGGTCGCTCGACTGCAGCGCGCGGTGCGTCCGTCAGCCGGCTATGCGCGAAGCCTCTCCGTGCTCGCCCACGCCAAGGCGGCGGGTCTCGTGACCAAGTCCGGGATCATGGTCGGCCTGGGCGAGACCGACGCAGAGATCGTGGGCGCCCTCGCCGACCTGGCCGGCGTGGGCTGCGACATCGTCACGATCGGTCAGTATCTGCGGCCGACGACGCACCATCTTCCGGTGGCGCGCTGGGCGGAGCCGTCGGAGTTCGAACGCTGGAAGGCGATCGGCGAAGACCTGGGTATCGGTCACGTCGAGGCCAGCCCCTTGACGCGCTCTAGCTACCACGCCAAGGACGCAGCGGCGGCCACGGCGTCGCCGGTGCCGGTTGTGCTCAGCGCCCGCTGACCACCTCGGCGGCGCGCTCGACGCGGCCGGTGACCGTCCAGCTCGTGACGAACCCGACGACCGCCACAGCAGTCACGAAGCGCACCGTGGACAACTCACCGACGCTCCTGGCGGCGAGCGCCAGCAGCACCGCGACGAGACTCAGCACGAGCGCCACACGCACTGCCGCCGCGTACATCTCCCGCCGAACTTGCATGCGCATTGTCTAATCGGAGGATGCGTCACGACACGGGTGATTTATCGAACTGTCGGTGAATATCACGTGTCCTGAAACCGAACGTTCACAAGCGACACGCAATCGCGATCGTTTCGAGGTCGATCGCTAGCCTCCGCGGCGTGAGTGGCGCCCGCGAGGTACTCCACCAGCGGGCGGTCAGGCGGTACCTCGTCTCGACGGCGTTCGGGTCGATCGGCCTCAACCTGATGGTCACGGTGCTCTTCAAGCAGGCCTACGACATGACAGGCGATGAGCTCACGATCGGCCTGCTGGGGCTCGCCCAGTTCATCCCCGCCGTGCTGCTCGTACTCGTCAGTGGCTGGGTGGCGGACCGCTTCGACCGGCGTCGCGTCAGTGCAGTGTTCATCTTCGCCCGTGGCACCTGCGCCCTGGCGCTCGCGCTGTACAGCCTGAGCGACCCGACCGATGTGTGGCCGATGTTCGCGATCGCGGCGGCGATGGGCGCCGCCGACGCGATGCTGGCGCCTGCGCGACGGTCGATCCCGCCGCTGATCTCGACGCACCAGCAGTTCCCCCACGTCATCGCCCTCTGGACGGCGACGTTCACCGGCGCCGCCATCGTCGGCCCGGTGCTGGGCGGGTTCTTGTACACGGTGGGACCGGCCGAGGCGTACACGGTCGCGGCGATCATGGAGATGCTCGCCATCGCGCCGGTGTTGATGATCCGTTACCTGCGCGAGCCAGAACGGATGACCGACCGGCCGACGTTGTCGAAGGCACTCGAAGGCCTGCACTTCGTCGTCCGGACGCCGATCGTGCTGGCGGCGATCTCGCTCGACCTGTTCGCCGTGCTGTTCGGCGGCGCGATCGCACTGATCCCCGCCGTGGCCGAGGAACGGCTGGGAGTCGGCGACATCGCGTACGGCTGGCTGCGCGCAGCGCCTGGCATCGGGGCTGCGGCGATGGCCATCGTGCTCGCGATCGCGCCCATCAGGCGCCGCGTCGGGCCGACGCTGCTGGTGGTCGTGGCGATCTTCGGGCTGGGCACGATCGTGTTCGGTTTGACGACCAGTTACGCGGTGGCGTTCGTCGCGCTCGTCGTGATCTCTGCCGCCGACATGGTCTCGATGTTCATCCGCGGCTCACTGGTGCCGCTTGCCACGCCGCAGGAGCAACTGGGCCGCGTCACGGCCGTCGAGGGCGTGTTCATCGGCGCGTCGAACGAGCTCGGCGCGTTCGAGAGCGGTGTCGCCGCGCGCGCGTTCGGGCTGCCGTGGTCGATCGCCGCCGGGGGGATGATCACATTGCTCGTCGCCACGTCGTTCGCATGGCTGTTCCCATCGCTCCGCGAGATCGACACGTTCGACGAGGTACGCCCCACCGAGCCCGCCGTCGTGTAGGGCTCGGGGTCGCGCTCGGCCTGGACGTGATGTGCTTGACTTTTCGGGGGGATCGTCGACGTCGGTCGCAGGAAGGATCAATCGATGAAGAACATGCTCGGCGAGTTCAAGGCGTTCATCAGCAAGGGCGACATCGTCTTGATTGCCGTCGGCTTGGTCATGGCCCTCTACTTCAAGGCCATCGTCGACCAGCTGATCGCGGGCGTGATCAAGCCGATCATCGCCGCCATCTTCGGCGAGTCGAACTACGAGACCATCGGGTTCGACATCGGTGACGCCTTCATCAGCATCGGATTGGTGATCAGCGCCATCATCGACTTCGTGGCCGTGGCCGTGATCCTGTTCTTCATCGTCAAGGCCTACAACCACTGGAAGCGCACGGAAGCAGAGGAGGCCGGACCCACCGAGGTCGAGCTGCTGACCGATATCCGCGACACGCTGCGCGCCCGCAACACTCCCTGAGGGCCTGCTGCGAACGCCGCCGCGTGCGGGCCCGGCGACGCTGATCAGCTTGAATGACCCGGCATGGATCGGCGACTCACGGCCCGCCTCGCTGCCATGATGGCCGGCCTCGCCGTGCTCACGGCGTGTGGTGACGACGACGCGACAACGCTGCCGTCCATCGTCGACGTCCCCGAGACGGTGGCGATGGGCGTGCTGCCGCAGCAGCTGTCGGACGCACCGACCCTGCCTGCTCCACCGCCGCCACCGACCACCGCCCCGACCGAGAGCGCGACGTCCACGCCGGCAGCCATGAACCCGGACCAACCGATCGAGGGGCCCATCGGTGAGCTCGTCGACGGGAACCGGATCCTGCTCGTCGGCGACTCGACCCTGGCGTCGGCGGCGCCACGCAACGAGGGAGAGCTGTGCGATGCGCTCGTGCTGTTCGGGTGGGCGGCCGAAATCGACGCTGTCGACGATCGCGGCATCGACTTCGCCAGCGGCGTGCTCGACGAACGGCTGACCGAAGCTGGCCAACAGGACGACTGGGACGTCGTCGCGTTCGCTTTCGGCAGTGACGTCGACGGCACCGACGCCGACGCCGTGGCGGCGTTCGGCAGCGAGCTCGCAGCGCTGATCGAGCGCGTCGCCCCGCGGCCCGTGCTCCTGTACACCCTGGTGGACGTGGGTGCCGATCGGGCGGCGGTCAACGACGTCATCCGGCAGCAACCGCAGTCGCACCCGAACGCGCTCGTGATCGAGTTCTCCGACGCCGGCGACGACGGGGTCGCCGTCGTCGACGACTCCGGGCGGACGCTGACGGACGACGGCATGAAGCGGTTCTCCATCCGGACCGCTGCCGCCGTCGGCGATGCGCCCGGCGATGGCGAGGGCGCCTGCCTCCCGAGTGAGTACGACGACTAGCGCGGCAGATCGGGCGGTCTCACCCCCGCAGACCGTCGACGCCGGGAAGGTTGCGCAACACGGCGAACGCGATGGCGGCAATGCCGCCCGCAGTCGCCCACGCTGCGGTCCGCCGCGGCATCGGTTGCTTCCCGATCGAGCGCACGTACCAGTCGATCCACAGCAACGCGATGAGAGTCAGGACCAAAGGCATGAGGGCGTTGTATCTGAGTGCCGCCAGCACGTCGCCATGCATCAGCTGATGCGTGGCGCGCGTCAGACCGCAGCCCGGGCACCACCAGCCGGTGAGGGACCGGAAGGCGCACGGCGGAAAGACCCCCCGATCGGACGGATCGACGGCAGCGACGTACACCGTGGCCGCCACGAGTCCGCACGCCGTGCCAATCGGTGCGGCAGGCAGCCGTGTCCGCACGGCCGATCTCGAATCCGCGGGCGGGTCCGCCATGCGGCGCACCGTAGCCTGATGCGGTGCTCCAGGCGCAGGGTCTCTCGATCGAAGTCGGCGGTCGGCTACTCGTTGCCGATGCCAGCTTCACGGTGATGCCTCGTGACAAGGTCGGGATCGTCGGCCGCAACGGCGCCGGCAAAACCTCGTTGTTCAAGGTCCTCGGCGGCGCCCTCGAACCGGCGGCCGGGAAGGTCGCGCGCAAGGGCGGCTTCGGATACCTGCCGCAGGATCCGCGGATCGAGCAGGCCCAGGAGGGGCGCACGGCCGTCACCCACGTGCTGTCCGGGCGGGGCATCGACGACGACCTGATCCGGATCGAGAAGCTGCGGCTGGAGATGGAGGAGAATCCCAGCGAGCGCAACGTCGCCCGCTACAGCAAGGCCGAGGAGGACTTCCAGCTCAATGGTGGCTATGCCGCGGAGAGCGAGGCGCGTGCGCTCGCCGCCGGACTCGGCCTCGACGAGACGCGGATGGAGCTGCCGATCGGTGTGCTCTCCGGCGGCGAGCGGCGCCGGGTAGAGCTCGCCCGCATCCTGTTCGCCGGCAGCGACGTGCTGTGCCTCGACGAGCCGACGAACCATCTCGACATCGACGCCAAGTTGTGGCTGATGGGCTTCCTCCGACAGTACCGGGGAGCGCTGTTGGTCATCAGCCACGACCTCGACCTGCTCGACGAGGCGATCACGCGCGTGCTGCACGTCGACCGGCCGACCGAGACCGCGATCGGCACAGTTGTGGAGTACAAGGGCACGTACAGCCAATACCTGGGGGCGCGGGCAGACGACGAGCGCCGGCTGGCGAAGCTCGCCGCGATCCAGGACAAGGAGATCGCACGCATGCAGCGGTTCGTCGACCGCTTCGGGGCCAAGGCGACGAAGGCCTCGCTGGCGCACAGCATGGAGAAGCGCATCGCCCGACTGTCGGACGAACGGGTCCAGGCTCCCAAGCAGACGCGAGCGATCAGCGTGCGGTTTCCCGACCCGCCGTCGTGCGGGCAGACCGTGCTCGTGGCGGAGCAGTTGTGCAAGGGGTACGGCGGTCCGCCGGTGTTCGAGGACGTCGCTTTCGACTTGGGCCGGGGCGAGCGGCTGCTGGTGCTAGGCCTCAACGGCGCCGGCAAGACCTCGCTGCTCCGGATCCTCGCCGGCGAGGCGAAGGCCGATCTCGGACGCTTCGCCTACGGCCACAACGTCGTGACCGGCTACTACGCCCAGGAGCACGACAACCTCGATCCGACCACATCGGTGCTCGACAACCTCCGCAACGACGTGCCGCCGGGCATCATGCTGACCGAGACCGAGCTGCGCGGTCTGCTGGGCATGATGGGGCTCTCTGGTCACAAGGTGTTCCAGGACGCCGGCACCTTGTCGGGGGGCGAGAAGACCAAGCTCGCGTTGGCGATGCTGATGGTGGGCCGCAACAACCTGCTGCTGCTCGACGAGCCCACCAACAACCTCGATCCGCCGTCGCGCCGGGCGGTAGCGGACGCGCTCACGGCATGGAAGGGCTCGATCGTGTTCGTCAGCCACGACACCGACTTCGTGACGCAGTTGGCACCGACCAAGGTGCTGCTGATGCCCGACGGTGACGTCGACTACTTCAGCGACGACTGGCTCGAGCTGGTCAGCCTTGCCTGATACCGGGCCAGATCCGGCCGGGTATCCAGATGCTGCTTTCGAAGCACGCGCGGGCAAACTTGGCCAGGTGAAGGTGCTCCCGGTCGTGGTCGGTGCTGTGGTCGCCGTCGGCTTGCTGGCGGGCGCGATCGCGATCGATCGCAGCCGAACGGGAGCCGAAGACGTACAGGTCGTGTTCGGCGAGGAGGACGGTCTCCCGGAGGAACTGACCGAGGGCCAGGAGTACGACGCCGCGTTCGTGATCGGATGGAGCGGCCCGGTGGCCATGCGCGACGGGCTCGTGCGCGTGTTCGCGTCACGCCGCGGCGACACCACGGACGACGCTCCGGAGGACCGCTGGCCGCAGCTCTGCAATCACGAGGTCGACGACGTCGTCAGCCAGGTGAGGGTGACGTGCGACATCGTCGCGCCCGGGCCAGGCGAGTTCGCGCTGCTGCTAGAGGTCAAGAACGACGAAGGCGACATCATCGGTGAAACTCTCTACACGCACCTCGTCGTCGACCCGAAC
>DASQTR010000378.1:0-4449 GCA_035641795.1 Ilumatobacter sp. | reverse complement strand
AACCGACGTGCTGGCCGACCTCGTTCCGCAGGTCGGTGATCCGCGTACGTGGCGACGGCTCTCCGAGTTCATTGCACGCGACCAGGACGATCTCCGTTTCCGGCACGGGCTCGTTCGCGACGTCGCGTACGAGGGTCTGCCGTTCGCATTGCGGCGCCTCGTCCACCAGCGCGTCGCCGAGATGCTCGATCGCCAACCCGACGCACATGACGCGCTGCGACTGAACCTGCTCGCGCTCCACTACGACTTGGCGGGTGCCCACGAGCAGGCGTTCCATTACTGCCGTCTCGCCGGCGAGCGCGCCATCCACGACGGGGCCAACGCCGAAGCGGCGGCCCTGCTCGACCGGGCAGTGGCCAACGCCCGCCGCGGCGAGGCGCTGCCCGAAGCCGTTGCCGAGGTCGCCGAAGCACTCGGCGACGCCGCCGAGCTCGCCGCTCGATACGACAAGGCGACGGTGGGTTACCGGCTCGCCAGGACGATGCGGAACGGCGACGACGATGCGCTGGCGCGGCTGGCACGCAAGGAAGGCGTCGTCCGCGAGCGAATCGGCAGGTACAGCACCGCGCTCACGTGGTACCGCCGCGGACGGCACTACGCCGATGCCCTCCCCGAACCCGCCGCCGGCCGGCTCCGCGCCGATCTGCTGCTGGCGGCGGCCGGAATCAAGATGCACCAGGGCCGCCTCCGAGCGTGCATCGAGTGGGCGCAGCGCGCGCTCGTGGAGGCGATCGCGTCTGGGAATCGGCGTGCCGAGGCGCACTCCTACTACCTGCTCGACCTGGCGCACACCGACTTGGGCGATCCGCAGGCGCAGGAGTACCGGGACAAGGCGTTGCCGATCTTCGAAGAGCTCGGTGACCGCTCGGGTGTCGCCCGAACGCTCGGCAACCTCTCCGTCGACGCCCGGTACGAGGGCCGGTGGAACGACGCACTCGACCTGGCCGCGCGGTGCAGCGAGATCCAGGAGCAGCTCGGCGATGTCGCAGGTCTTGCGACGTCGCGGTACAACGCGGCCGAGGTGTTGCAGGACCAGGGTCGGCTCGACGACGCCGCGGAGATGCTCGTCAGCGCCCGGCGCACGTGGCGCGCAGCCGGGTTCAACTTGGGTGTGGCGGCCGCGTCCGGCGCGCTCGGGCGGATCGCGGTTCGGCGGCGCGAGATCGACCAGGGCATCGAACTGATCGATGCCGCCGTCGCACTGTGCGCCGAGATGGGGGCCGACACGTGGGTCGCGGAGCTGAAGGCGCACCGGGTCGAAGCTGACCTCTTCGCGGGTCGCTGGCACGATGTGCTCGACGCGGTAGGACACGACGACGCGTCTGGCTCGGCTGGCCAGGACGCGGCGTTACGTTCGAAGCTGTCGCGTTTCAGAGGCGTGGCGGCGGCGGCCCTGGGTCGCAGTGAGGGCGCCGCCGACCTGACCAGTGCGATAGCGCTCGCTGACGTGGCGGGGGCCGTGTACGAGCGGGCGCTGGCCGAGATCGAAATGGCCGATGCCACTGGGATTGCCGACGACGGCACGCTGATCGCACTGCAGGCGCTGAAGTCGCTGGGCGTGGTCGAGTTGGAGCATCTGCTCCCCGATGTACCGTACGCTCGTGCCGCATCGCGGCTGGCAGAGATGGCGCGCTGAGCGGAGGTCCACGACGCGTCGAATGCCCGTCTCACCGTTGCGCCGAGCTCACCCCGGTCGGGCTTCGCGCGCGACGACCAGGTATCGTGCGCCCGAGCGGCCCACGGTAGATCGCAAGGTGATCGTCACGATCGTCCGGCTGCCGCGCCTCGACGGTGCAGATGAACAGGGGGACCCAGGAATGAACGAGATCGTCGTCGGCGTCGACCGCTCGGAGACCGCGAGCCGCGCCGCCGAGCAGGCCGCCGAGTTGGCGCGTGCGCTCGACACCACGCTGCACATCGTGATGTGCGTCAAGCCCGGTCAAGGTGTGAACCTCGCCGTCGGGAGCGACCAGTTCCGCACCGACTGGGTCACCGACTCGCTGCAGTTCCTCGACGAGATGAAGCGCACGCTTCCCCACGACAAGATCACCCGCAGCGCGGTCGAAGGTGACCCGGCGAAGTTGATGTGCGAGGAGGCACGCCGGCTCGGAGCGCGGATCATCGTCGTCGGCAACCGGCGGGTTCAAGGTGCGTCGCGAGTGCTCGGGTCGATCGCCGGTGACGTGCTCAAGCATGCGCCCTGCGACGTCATGATCGTCAATACGACGGGCGCCGCCACGAACTAGTTCTGTCACCTCGCCAACGGGCCAGCGCGCGAACCCGCTGGCTAGTGTCCGCGCCGATGACGTACGAGTTCGACCGCTTCCTGCGCTACGAAGAGCTGGTCGCATGGCTGCAGGAGGTGGCCGCCGCCTATCCCGCGCTGGTCACGCTCGAGACGTACGGCCGCTCACACGAGGGACGTGAGCTCTGGCTGGTCTCCGTCACGGATTCGGAAACCGGCAGCCCTCACACCAAGCCGGCGCACTGGGTGGACGCCAGCATCCACGCCGTCGAGCTGACGGCCACGGCCGCCGCCTGCTACCTCGTCCACCGTCTCGTCACGGGCTACACCGACAGCGACGAGCAGGTCGTCGAGGCGCTGCGCACTCGCACCTTCTACGTCGCGCCCCGGGTCAACCCTGACGGTGCCGAGTGGGTGCTCGCCGACCGGCCGCGATTACGGCGGTCGAGCACTCGGCCCTGGCCCTGGCGCGATGCTCACCGGTGGCCGGGACTGCATGTCGAGGACGTCGACGGCGACGGACGAATCCTCAACATGCGCGTCCCCGACCCCCAAGGGGCGTGGATGCCGCACCCGCAGGATGCGCGCCTCCTGATCGCGGTGCCACCGGCCGGCGCGCCGGGCGGGGTGACGCGGTACCGAACGTTCACGGAGGGATCGATCGCCGAGTATGACGGGTTCACCGTGCCCACAGGTGCGGAGGCCCAGTCGCTCGACCTCAACCGCAACTTCCCGGCCGGTTGGGACCACGGAGTCACCGGCGCCGGCGATCATCCGCTCAGCGAGCCGGAGATCGACGCCCTCGTGCGTGCGATGTCGGCGCGCCCGAACATCTGTGGCTTCAACGCGTTCCACACGAGCGGTGGGGTGTTGCTGCGGCCGTCGTCGGTCAAGGCCGACTCGATGCTCGAGCCGCTCGACATCTGGTCGTGGAGCCAGATCGGTGAGGTCGGCACCGCGTTGACCGGGTACCCCGTGCATTCCGTCTTCGCCGACTTCACATGGGATCCCCGCGTCACGATGAGCGGCGCCGCCGACGACTGGGCGTACGAGCATCTGGGCGTGTTCGGCTGGACGACCGAGTTCTGGGACATCGTCCACAAGGCGACCGGCACCAAGCAGTCGACGCATTTCTGGTATCTCGGCCCGACGCCCGACGAGGCGCTGGCCGTCCTGCACTGGTGCGACGAACACCATCCCGAAGCCTTCGTCGACTGGTACCGGTTCGATCACCCGCAGCTGGGTGCGATCGAACTCGGCGGCTGGAACGACCTCGCCACATGGACCAACCCCCCGCTCGATCTGCTGCGCGACGAGATCGCGCCGCACGCCGAGTTCGCGATCCACCAGGCGCTGTGCTCCCCGCGGATCGAGATCGCGCACACCAGGGTCGAGCGGTTGGGCCACGACACGTGGCAGATCGACGCGGGGATCGCCAACACCGGTTGGTTGCCCACCGACGTCACGGCGCTTGCGCGGAAGAACAACCTCGTGAAGGCCGGATACGCCGAGCTGTCGGGAGACGGCGTCGATGTCGTCGGCGGCTCAGCGCGCCGTACCTTCGGTCACCTCGACGGCCGTGCCGCGATGCGCTTCAGCAACGGCTTGTTCGCGAACGGGTTGAACGGCACGCCCGACCGGGCGCTCGTGACTTGGGTGGTGTCAGGATCGGAAGGCACGCAGGTCACGATTTCCGTGATTTCTGACCGAACCGGTCGAACTTCGGTCTCGCTGCTGCTTTGATGGTGCGCCGTGGCCCTGACCAGCTCCACCGTGCACCTCGAATCGGAGGCGATCACGATCATCCGCGAGGTGGCGGCCGAGTTCGAACGGCCGGTGCTGCTGTTCTCCGGTGGCAAGGACTCGGTCGTGATGCTGCATCTCGCGGTGCGGGCGTTCGCACCGGCCCGGTTGCCCTTCCCCATCATGCACGTCGACACCGGGCACAACTTCCCGGAACTGCTCGAGTATCGCGATCGCGTGGTCGCAGAACTCGGCGTGCAGCTGATCGTTGCGAGCGTGCAGGCCTCGATCGACAGTGGTCGGGTCCGCGAGGAGAGCGGTCCGCGCGCGAGCCGCAACGCGCTGCAGACCGTGACGCTGCTCGACGCCATCGTCGAGCACGACTTCGATGCCGTGTTCGGGGGGGCGCGCCGCGACGAGGAGCGGGCCCGTGCCAAAGAGCGCGTTTTCAGCCATCGCGA
>DASQTR010000377.1:0-3216 GCA_035641795.1 Ilumatobacter sp. | reverse complement strand
AACAACGTGTTCCTCCCGCCACAAGACATCGCTTGGTTCGGCACCGACGACATCGGGCGCGACATGTACACGCGGCTCCTGTACGGCATCCGCACCTCGATGTTCATCGGCATCGCCTCGGCCATCCTCTCGGTCCTGATCGGCACGGTCGTCGGATCGATCGCAGGCCTGCGCGGCGGCAAGTTCGATGACTTCCTGATGCGTGTCACCGACCTGTTCCTCGCCTTCCCGTTCCTGATCCTGGTCGTGATGATCCGTGAGTTCCTCGGCGGCATCAGCTTTCTCGAACCGATCATCGGCAACAAGTCGTCGATTCGCTTCATCATCGTGCTCTTCGCAATATTCGGCTGGATGTACGTCGCCCGGCTGGTTCGAGGGCAGGTGCTGGCGCTGAAGGAGCGCGAGTTCGTCGAGGCCTCGCGAGCTGCCGGTGCGTCGAACTTCCGGATCGTCAAGTCGCACCTGTTGCCGAACTCGATCGGCCCGATCCTGGTGGCGTTGACGCTGTCGGTGATCGGCGCCGTCGTCGCCGAGTCGACGTTGTCGTTCTTCGGCTTCGGCCCCCAGCCCGGTCAGGACAGCACCTCGCTCGGCAACCTGGTCCAACTCTCGCGTGACGCCGTCGGCCGCGGCGACTGGTGGCTGACCATATTCCCGTGCGGCTCACTCGTGCTGCTCGCGATCTGCATCAACTTCATCGGGGATGGGCTGCGTGACGCACTCGATCCCAAGCTCGACACCGGAAAGTGATCCATGCCTGACCCTGTCCTCTCGTTGCGCGACCTGACGGTCGGATTCAAGACGCCGAACGGCATCGTGCAAGCGGTGCGCGGCATCGATCTCGACGTCAACCCCGGCGAGGCGGTCGGCGTCGTCGGCGAGAGCGGATCGGGCAAGTCGGTGTCGTTCCTCGCCACGCTGGGTTTGCTGCCGAGCAAGGCGGTCATCAAGGGCTCGGCGAAGGTGGCGGGGATCGAGCTCGTCGGCGCCAACCGTTCAACGCTCGACAGCGTGCGCGGGAAGAAGGCGGCGATGATCTTCCAGGATCCGCTGTCGGCGCTCAATCCGGTGCACCGCATCGGTGACCAGGTCGTCGAGATGATCCAATCGCATCAGGATGTAACGGAGGCGGTCGCCGCCAAGCGTGCCGTCGAGCTGCTCGACGTGGTTGGCATACCCCAACCCGACCAGCGCGCCCGCCAGTACCCGCACGAGTTCTCGGGTGGCATGCGCCAGCGCGTGATGATCGCGATGGCGATCGCCAACGACCCCGACGTGCTGATCGCCGACGAACCGACAACGGCCCTCGACGTGACGGTGCAGGCGCAGATCCTCGACGTGCTCGACCGCATCCGCCGGGACTTCAACACGGCGATCGTGATGATCACCCACGACCTCGGCGTGATCGCCCGCATCGCCGAGCGAGTGCAGGTGATGTACGCCGGCCGCGTGGTCGAGCGCACGACGGTCCACGAGCTGTTCGACCACCCCACCCATCCGTACACGCAAGGTCTGCTGCGCTCGATCCCGCGCCACGGGCTGACCCGCCTGGTGCCGATCGTCGGCTCGCCACCCAACATGCTGCGCCCACCGTCGGGGTGCGCCTTCAGAACTCGTTGCCCCTATGCGATCGAGGCCTGCGCCGGCGATCTGCCCGAGCTGCGCCCTGCGGGCAACGCCCAGTCGGCGTGCATTCGCGCGAACGAGCTGGTGCTCGAGGCCACCGCATGAGCGCCACTGCGGACACGCAACCACCGCTGCTCGAGGTCACCGCGCTCACCAAGCATTTCCAGGTGCGCAGCAGCAAGGGCATGCGCCAGGTGGTAGCGACCGTGCAGGCGGTCTCGGACATCACGTTTCACGTCGACCGCGGCGAGACGCTCGGTCTGGTGGGGGAGTCGGGCAGCGGCAAGACGACCGCCGGGCGCTGCCTGCTGCGCCTGATCGAGCCCTCGTCAGGATCGGTCCGTTTCGAGGGCCAGGAGCTCACGACGCTCGACCGCAACGCGATGCGGCTCAGGCGGCGCGACATGCAGATCGTCTTCCAGGATCCGCAGGCATCGCTCGACCCGCGCCTCACCGTCGGCTCGGCGATCGCCGAGCCCCTGCGCGTGCAGAAGATCGAAGGCGATCACGACGCCCGTGTCGCCGAACTCCTCGACCTGGTCGGCCTCGCGCCCGACCATGCCCGGCGCTTCCCGCACGAGTTCTCCGGCGGCCAGCGTCAGCGCATCGGCATCGCCCGCGCGCTCGCGCTGCGACCGAAGTTCATCGTGCTCGACGAGCCGGTGTCGGCCCTCGACGTCAGCATCCAGGCCGGTGTCGTCAACCTCCTGCAGGACCTGCAGGCGCAACTCGGCCTGAGCTTCCTCTTCATTGCGCACGACCTGTCCATCGTGCGTCACATCAGCGACCGGATCGCGGTGATGTACCTCGGCAAGTTGGCAGAGGTCGGCCCCGCCGAGGACGTCTACACCAAGCCCGCGCATCCGTACACGCAGGCGTTGCTCTCGGCGGTTCCCGAGCCAGACCCAAGGTTCGAGCGCAGCCGCCAGCGGATCGTGCTCGAGGGCGACGTGCCGTCGCCGATCAACCCGCCCTCGGGGTGCCGGTTCCGCACCCGCTGCCCGAAGGCCGAGGCGATCTGTGCCGAACAAGAGCCCGAACTGATCGATCGCGGCCAGGGCCACCCGGTGGCCTGCCACTTCGCCGACGAGGTGATGGTGACGTCGTGGCAGCCGGTCGGGTTCCAACGTCCGGCGTGACCGGTAGGCTGGTCGACCGTGCGTGACCTCGTTCTCGTGATCACTCTGATCATCAACATCCTGGCGTTGGTGGCGATGGTCGCCGGGATCCTCATGCACAGCGGCCGCGGAGGTGGACTGTCGGACATGTTCGGCGGGGGCGGCTCTGCGGCGCTCGGCTCCTCGGCCGCCGAGCGCAACCTCAACCGGATCACGTTCGTTTTCGCATTGATCTGGGTGCTGACAGTCGTCGCCCTCGATTTCCTCCTGGTGAGGTAGCCGGCCCCCCGGTAGCCTGGGTCACCGAAAAGTCACGTCGGAGTGGCGGAATGGCAGACGCGCTAGCTTGAGGTGCTAGTGCCCTACTTATGGGCGTGGGGGTTCAAGTCCCCCCTCCGACACGGTGTGATGTTGCAAGACATGTGCAACGCCCGAACCCTCACTCAGGGGTTCGGGTTGTTGCGTTTTGGGG
>DASQTR010000376.1:0-7335 GCA_035641795.1 Ilumatobacter sp. | reverse complement strand
CCCGGCAGACGGGTGTGCGGGTCGGTGTAGTCGCCGATGACCGTCGAGTTGATGTTGCCCAACCTGTCGAGCTGGGCGCCCCGAGGAAGCCGACGTCGATCCGTCCCGCCTGCAGCCAGTAGGCGAAGATCTCGGGCACGCTGACGACGGCGTCGGCCGTCTCGGCGAGCTCGCCGTCGCCGATCGACAGCGGCAAGCGGTGCGGCTTGGACCCGATGCATCCCGACTCGTAGACCAGGACCGGCGACGGCGTGTAGAGGCGGCGCGCCAGGTTGGCGGCCGTCGAGGGCAGGCCGATCCCGACGAAGCACACCGGCTTGCCGGCTGCCGCCAGTTCCCCGAGTTTGCGGGCGGCGTTGACGATCATCACCTGGTCGGTCGTCGTCTGGTCGGTCGTTGTCTGGTCGGTGGCCATCAGCTGGCGATCCCGATCTTGCTCATGTACTCGGCGTGGCTGCGCGTGCCCAGCACGTTCTCGTCGATCCACTTCGTGAAGCTGTCGCGGTCCTTCGAGATCGCGTCCCACTCCCGGTAGAACGCGTTGTCTCGGGACGAGTAGCCCATGGCGAAACTCGGGTGGGCGCCGTGCCGCACCTCGCAGACAGCAGTCACCACCCAACTCGGCAGCACGATGCTGTTCGGCATCGGGTCGAGCATGCCGACGATGTGCTCGACCGTCACGATCGAGCGCTTGGCGGCGAGCACCGCTTCCTTCTGCACGCCGACGAGACCCCAGATCTGGACGTTGCCGTCGCGGTCCGCGCGCTGGGCGTGGATGATCGACACGTCGGGGTTGAGCGCCGGGACGGCGGTGAGGCGCTCGCCCGTGAACGGGCACTCCACCTGCCTGATCGCGTCCGTGTGATCGGGCAGGTCGGTGCCGACGTAGCCCCGCAGGACACCGAACGGCAAACCTGCTGCACCCGCCGCGTACCTGGTCGCCATCCCGGCGTGGCTGTGCTCCTCGATCTGCAGCGGCTGCGGCCAAGCGTTCTCGACCGCGTCGCGAAAGCGCTGCAACGACCCGACCCCAGGATTGCCGCCCCACGAGAACGTCAGGCGGTCGCAACATCCGGCGCCGATCAGCTGGTCGTACACGATGTCGGGCGTCATGCGCACGAGGTGCAGGCGGCGGCGCCGCTGGCGGATGATCTCGTGGCCGGCGGCGTGCGGGATCAGGTGCGTGAAGCCCTCCATGGCGACGGTGTCGCCGTCGCCCACGTGGCGCGCCACCGCCTCGTCGAGCGCCAACAGTTCGGCCACGCCCGTCATGCTGGCACACGACGTGAGTGATCGAGCCGTCCGACGACTACGCGACTGCGGTGCCGAAAACGCTACCGATCGTGTACGTGACGGCGGCCACGACCAGGACGATCGCCAGCTGGCGTAGCGCCCCCTGTGCGACCGGCCTGCCGGATGAGCGGCTGACCCACCCGCCCACGGCGACGCTCGCTGCGGCGGTGGCGACGACGGAGGCGACGATCGCCGGTGTGCCGCTTGTGACGAACCAGGGTACGAGCGGCACGATCGCACCGACTGCGAACAAGGCCAGCGACGACACGGCGGCGGTGGTCGGCGAGCCCAGCTGCTCGGTATCGAAACCGAACACGGTGCGGGCGGAGAACGACACGAACCGCTCGTCGTCGAGTGGCAGTTCGGTGGCGACGCGCTGAGCGGTGTCGGTGGCCAGCCCTGTATCTGTGAGCTTCGAGGTCAGCCCGTCGAGGATCAGCCGCGGGTTGCGTTCTGCGAGCGTGCGGATCTCGCCGACGATTCCCTCGTAGAGCTCGACCTGGCTGCGCACCGAGATCCACTCGCCGGCCGCCATCGAGAACGCGCCGGCAATCAGGCTGGCGAGGCCGGCGACACGTATCTCCGCAGCGCCGATGTCGGCGCCCGCGACGGCGAGGATCAGACAGAGGTTGGTGACCAAGCCGTCGTTGACGCCCAGCACCGCCGCACGCGCCGCGCCGCGGCTGACCATGGCGACACGTTCGCTGAGCTCGGAAGCATCGCGAGCGGCGTCCTCGACTTGTGGGGACGCGGAGACGGTGAAGGGTCGGCGGCCGACGGGCGGGAGTTGGATCACACGCGCAACCGCTCGATGTCGGCCAGGACCGCATCGGCGTGGGCGGCGACGTCGGTGACGTCGTACGACTGCTTGATCACTCCGTCGGGACCGATCAGGTAGGCGTAGCGACGGGCATATTCCTCGTACTTCTCGCCGGGGTGGCGCGTCACGTCGTACTGCGCACCGACCTTGCGATCGACATCGCTCAGGAGGCGGTAGGGGAAGTTCTGGTCCTTGGCGAAGGCCAGGTTCTCCTCGGGCGTGTCGAACGACGCGCCCAGGATGACGGTGTCGAGCTCGTCGAAGCGATGGGCCTTGTCACGAAGGCCCTGACCTTGAATCGTTCAACCAGGTGTGGCGGCCTTGGGGTACCACCACATCAATACCCATTTGCCGGCGAAGTCGCGAAGCCGCACCGGCTCGCCGTTCTGGTCGGGCAGTTCGAAGTCGGGGGCTTTCGTTCCAGGGGTGAGCATCCTCCGATCATGGCAAACCGTCAGGTCGGAGGAGCAACCGCCCGATCACTGACCCAGTTGCCGTGGAACCCGAACGGCACACGTTGCGGTAGCGGCACTCGGGCGACGTATCCGCGGTCGAAGTCCTGGGCGTCGAGCACGACGAACTCGGCGGTCGCGGCCCCGAGGTCGTGCACGTAGGTGACGAGCCAGCCGTCGTCCTCCTCGCTGCCGCCCTGGCGGCCGACGAACACGGGCTCGCCGGCGGCGCGGCCCTGGCCGTGATCGAACACCGAACGCTGACCCGTGTGGAGATCGTGCTTCAGCGTCGGCCACCCGTTTGCCGGATCGGACGACGGCGAGGCGCAGTATCCGTACCGGTACGGACGGGCGGTCAGTGAGCCGCGGTGGCGCGGGAACTCGTTGGGCGTGTCGTCGATCACGGTGATCGAGGACGTGCGTCGTTGGGGGTCGAGCTCCCACCGCTCGAGCCGTGCCATGCCCCCGTCGCCGAACGGGCCGAGGATGTCGCGGTCGAACATGCGCTCGTAGTTGCACAGGTCGATCACGACCCGCCCGTCGGGCGTGTCGTACGCGTTCAGCGGATGGAACGAATAGGCGATCGGCACGTCGATCCAGACGATGTCGGCGGCGGTGCCCTCGCGAGGGAGCAGCCCGACACGATTGCCGTAGTCGGGGTTCCAGCGGAACGGGAAACGACCGGCGAAGGCGAGATCGAGGTCGACCGTGCACGGTTGGTCGAACACGATCGCGTAGCGCTCGGTCAGGGACATGTCGTGCAGCATCGTCATGCCCGGTAGCGGGATGTCGAGCGTGTGCCGCACCCGCCCGTCCTTGCCGACGACGACGTACTGCACGTGGTCGAGCCACTGCGCCCACGCGTAGACCATCGCGTGCATCTCGCCGGTCGTCGGGTCGACCTTCGGGTGGGCGGTGAACGCGCCTGGCAGCGTGCCGTAGAAGTCGTTGCGGGCGACCGTGTCGAGCTCGTAGGTGAGCTCCACCGGACAGGCGCCGGCCTCGACCATCGCCCAGGTGGTGCCGGCGAAACCACCGACGTTGGTGTTCGGGCCGCGTTCGCTGCCGCTCCAGTTGGGGCCGGGGATGTCGTCGGTGCCGAGCCTCGCGCTGTTCGCGGACGAACCCACGTAGCGGTTGCGGTACCACTCGGCCTTGCCGTCGCGCAGACGGATGCCGTGCACCATGCCGTCGCCCATGAACCAGTGGTGCGTCTTCGGGTCGACCGCACTAAACGGGTTGGGGCCGTTGCGCAGGTAACGCCCCTCGAGCTCCGTTGGCAGCTCCCCGATCACAGGGAGGTCGAAGGCGGTGACCTCGTCGGTGACGGGTCCGAAGTTCCCCGACAGGTACTGGCTGGTGTCGATGGCGGTCATGGCATTCTCCTTGGACATCAAGCGACGTAACTTAGTTACGGTGTAACTTAGTTACGTGATCGCTGCGCCGTCAACCCCCGACATGCGCGACGAACTCGTGCGGGCCGCGCTCACCGTGCTCCAACGGGACGGCGCTGCGGCCCTCACGGTGCGCAACATCACGGCCGAAGCCGGCTGCTCCACCACCGGCATCTACACCTACTTCGGGGGCAAGCAGGGACTGGTGGAAGCGATCTTCGTCGACGGTTTCGAGTCGTTCGACCGTACGGTCCAGCCCAAGCTGCTGGCGGGCGATCTGCCGGCCGCGGGCCGCGCCTACCGCCAGTGGGCGCTTGCCAACCCGACGCAATACATGGTGATGTTCGGGCGCGCCGTACCCGACTTCATGCCGTCGCCGGAAGCTCAGGCGCGCGCTCTTCAGTCGTTCGGCGATCTCGCCGACGCGATCGCGCGTATCTCCCCAGGGGACGACCACACGGAGCGTGCGTACCACGTGTTCGCGACGGTGCACGGCTACGTGATGCTGGAGCTGGCGGGCATGGCGCCGCCCACCCGGGAAGGCTCCGACCAGCTTTACGAGAGAGCGATCGCAGCATTGGAGAGCGCGTGGTGACGCCCGATGGCGCCGCTACGTGCACCCCGCTCAACTGGTCACCCGGCGGATGACGACACCCAGCAGCAGCACCGCTGTCCCGACGAGCACGACTTCGAACGGAAGGAAGACAGCCAGCGCGAGGCATCCGACCGCGCCCACGACGCAGATCCAGCGCGGCCAACGTCGCTCCTCCGGTGGCAACGTGAACGCGGCAGCGTTCGTGATCGCGTAGTACGTCAGCACGGCCACGCCCGACAGCGCGATCGCCGAGTGCAAGCCCACCACGAGCACCAGTAGCAACACCACGCCGGCGACGGTGAGCTCTGCACGGAGCGGTTGGTTGCGCCGGCCATCGACGTGTGCCAGCCACTCAGGCAGTTCGGCGCGGCGTGCCATCGCCAATGTCGTGCGCGACACGCCGGGAATCAGGTTGAGGAGCACACCGAGCGAGGCGATCGCGGCACCGATCTCCACAACGGGCGCCAGCGCGTCGAGCGGCGAGCCGTCGACAACCGCCTTCAGCGGAGCGTCACTGCCGGCGAGCACGTCGACCGGCGTCGACGCCAGGGCGGTGACACCGACGATCGCGTACACGATCAACACGAATGTCAGCGCACGCGTGATGGCCCTCGGGATGGTGACTTCGGGATCGACGACCTCCTCCCCGAGGGTCGCGATCCGGGCGTAGCCGGCGAACGCGAAGAACAAGAAACCGGCCGACCGCAGCACCTCGGGAATTCCCGCATCGAGCGGGGTGAGGGTCGCGAGGGACGTCTCGTCGCTGCTCCACCCGGCGACCACGACAACGATCAGCGCCACCAGAGAGCAAGCGAGTAGCCAGCGGGTCACGAATGCCGTGCGCTCCAACCCGCCGAGATTGACGGCGGTGATGAGGACCACCGCCAACGCTGCCGCCAGTCGTTGCTGAGCGGGCCATACATACGCCCCGACTGCGAGCGCCATCGCCGCGCACGACGCGGTCTTGCCGACAACGAACCCCCACCCCGCGAGGTGGCCCCATGCCGGCCCCAGCCGATAACGGGCGTACACATACGTCCCGCCGGACTCCGGATGCAGCGCTGCCAGTTGTGCCGACGAGGTGGCGTTGCAGAACGCCACGGCGGCCGCTATCACGAGTCCGACCAACAGTGCTCGCCCGGCGGCGTCAGCGGCCGGCGCCCACGCCGTGAACACGCCGGCGCCGATCATCGAGCCCGCCCCGATCGTCACCGCGTCGGCGAGGCCGACTCGTCGTTGCAGTTCCACGAGTACGGGTGTATCAGGCGCGGACCAGGGGCATCTATGGGGCATGACGCCGACAATGGTGACCTCCCACATGCACGACCTAAAGTCGTTCGCATGCCCGATGGGCGGAAGTTCTCGGCGGAACAGGCGCTCACGAGTCTGGTTGCGGGCGCGATCGACGGCCACGCCGACGCGTGGACTGCACTCGTCGCGCGCCTCGAGCGCGTGGTGTGGAAGTCGGTCAACATGATGACGTTCGACCACGAAGCCCGCGATGACGCATTCGCAGCCACGTGGCTGCGTCTGGCCGAGCGGCTCGACACCATCCGCGAACCCGAGAAGCTGCCGGGTTGGCTCACCACGACGGCCTGCAACGAGGTCCGCCAGATCCTGCGCCAACGCAGCCGCCAGCACACGATGCAGGGCGGTGACTGGACGACGCCCTCCGGAGGTGTCAGTGAACTGCTCGACACGCTGACCGGCGACGACGGCGACCACTCGCGCGGCATGCTGCTCGACGAGTCGCGTCGCGACGTCCGCGCCGCCTTCGGTCGACTCGACGCGCAATGCCGCGAGATCATCACGGTGCTCGTTCTGGCCGATCCCCCTGTGCCGTACGAGGTTGCCAGCGAGCGGTTAGGCCGGCCGATCGGCTCACTGGGGCCCTCGCGCAGGCGCTGCCTGCAGAAGATGAAGTCGCTGCTCGAAGGCGACGCCACTGATCCACCGATCGACCACAGAGGTGCATCGTGAACGACGAAACGATCGATCCCGAATTCCGACCGATGCTCGAGCAGCTCGTCGACGCCTTCGACGACGCTCACCTCGAGCCGATCCCGCACCGCCTTTCGGCGGCTGCCCGGGACGCGTACGCGTGGCGGCGCGCTGACGCCGAGCTCGCCGAGCTGTTGTTCGACTCGGCCAGCGACACACTGGTCGGCGTGCGCGGCACGGCGACCGATCGGCGCTCCTTCCGCTACGCGTCGGGTGAGTTCGCGATCAGGGTCCATCTCACGGACGTGTCCTTGATCGTCATGATCGAGCCGCCGATCGCCGCGGCCTGCACGATCGACAGCGGACACGGAAGTGAGCAGCACCACACCGACGAGTCGGGCGAGCTCGTCGTCGATGCGCCGGAACTGCCGTTGCGGCTCGAGGTGGAGCTACCGAGCGGCACCGTCGTGACGCCCTGGATCACGAGCTAGCGACGACACGACAAGATCGGCTGGCGGGACACCGGCAACGACCTGAAGCGGCCTCCCGGCCAACGACGTCCGGGAAGGCCGTTCGGGTCGACTGAAATAAAACGGGTTCGGTCAGTACGGATTGACCACGGTGCCCAGCCAGGGGTAGCGGAAGTGGCCGGGGCGGTCGAGCAGCCAGGCGGCTGCGTGGCCCGGTCTGCCCGCTGTGGTCGTGGTCGGCTTGTCGCTCACGAGCTCGCGGCCGCCTCTGCACATCCACTCCCACGCGATCGCGGCGGCCACGATCGGTGCCGCGAACGACGTGCCGCTCCACGACGCCCAACCGTTGAAGTCCTCGGCGTCGCCGGCC
>DASQTR010000375.1:0-4579 GCA_035641795.1 Ilumatobacter sp. | reverse complement strand
TCGAACCGCGCGTGTGGGCGATCGAAGGCGCGTCGGGTACGGGTGCGTTGTTGGCGCAACAGTGCCGATCGGAGTTCGGTGCGGCATTCACTTGTAGGGCGTGGCGAAGTGAGCCCTCGATTGGCTGCCGGACGGAACGACGACGAAATGTCGGCGTATGAACGTTTTCTCGACACATCCAAGGCGTTTGTACACGTGAGCACAAAGCCCAAGACCACTGGGCAGCGTGCAGGTGTGATTGCTTCCGCCGGTGATCGCACCAAGCAAACGCCCCCGCATGTGGTCGGGGGCGTTTGCGCGTTCTGATTCAAAGGCAGTGCGTGGTTATTAGACCGCACCACGCCGAATGCCCGCTGCGCGCTCGTTCTGTCGAGCGGGGAGCGTGCCTAATGGTGTCTAACGTCGCATGCTTCATCCGGTGCGGGAGCTCGTCGCTCGCATCGATTGTCGTGTTCCTGCCCTTCGTGAAAGGAACACACGATGCCTACACCAACCTTGTCAATCGAACGTCGAGCCGATGGCGTGTTCAGCGCCATCGAGCAACAAGCTCTGGTTGGGTTCCTGGGCGGCTACTCAGGACTCACGCGTGACGCGTACGCCGAGCCGAACAGGCGCTGCAGAAGGCGCCAACACTCGAGACGATCGGGGAAGCCCCTCGTCTTCAGGCATTGCGGCTCGGACGTAGAGACCTCACCGCAGCGGCCATGTCGCCACGCTCGTAGGGGCACTCCATACTCGGCGCTCGATAACCCGATTAAGGCCCACTTGTGACCGCAACAGAACGGCCCTACTCGCAGTGCTCGGAAATCGCGTCGCCGAGCCGGTGTTCGGGTCTCTCCGATGCGCCATCGAGTAGGCGATACAGGACGCGTGTCGGGGCAAGCGGGGCAACTGCTCGTGTGGGGCTCCGCTCGCGGTGCGCGGCCGTCGCCGTCGCGTCAGCCGTCACTCGCGAGCATGGCGAGTGCGATGGCGACCGGGACGTCGTCGCCGTCGATGCCGTCGAGGACCAGTTCGAACGGCTGGTCCCCGTCGCACACGATGAACATGAGGCCCAGGCTGTAATTGTGTGCGTACGCCTCGACGCCGAACCCGTCGACGGCGCCGTCCGCTCCAACGCCCGGCGCCTCGGGGTCCGATTCGGTGTACCCGGCCTTCCGCATGTTCTCTTGCGTACACGCGGAAGCGGACTGGTAGGCGAAGGAGACGCTGGGAAAGGGCCTCGCCAAACTGGCAGGACGCGTGTTCGGTGACCGTCGCGCCGATAGCTGTGCTGACTTCCTCCGCAGTCAGCGGGCAGACCTTGTTGCTTGGCGCGCCACCGTTCGATCCGGCGCTCGCCGCGGTCGTCGGTGTCGGTGAAGTCGTGGGGCCGTCGATGCAGGCCGTAAGCGCGATGACGGTGACAGCCGCCAGCGCAAGCGGCCGCTGCCCTCGCCCGCGTCAACCCGTCCACGGCCGTTCAGGCGTGGTGCGGCATGTCGCCGATCGGTATGTCGAGGGTGTGTTGCACGACGCCCATGGCAACCTCGCTGAGCTTGCGCCCGCTGCGGCGGGCGAAGGTGCGCATCGCCTCGAATGCGTCGTCGACCGAGATCGTCGCACGCTCGGCGAGGATTCCCTTGGCCTGTTCGATTCGGACGCGACTGTTCAGAGCGGTTTGCAGGCCGGTCGCGGTCGTCACCGATCGACTGACGATGCGCTCGTGGAGGACGCCGACCGTGGCGATGTCCGCCAATGCGCGCACTAGCTTGGCATCGGCACCGAGCAGGTCACCGGCAGTGACGCGCAGGAGGTTGAGCGCGCCGATCACTTCGTTTCGAAGTTTCAAGGGCACGCTGTGGACCGCGGAGAATCCGACCCGCAGCGCCTGCGGTGCGAAGGTTGGCCATCGATCATGCTCCGCTGCCAGATCCGAGGCCGACACCACGGTGCTGGTTCGGTAGGCATCGAGGCATGGGCCGTCCTTGTTCTGCAGCTCGAACAACTCGAGCAAGCGGCCACGCTCCGACGACGAGGCCACGGCCTGCAAATGCCCCGAGGGCGCGGCGAGCATCACTCCCGCTTCGTCGACGTCGATCAGATCGACGCACGTCTCGGTCAGGTAGTGCAGAAACTCGATGACGTCGTAGTCGGCGACGAGCGTGTCGGACAAGTGCACGAAGGCATCGATGATCGGACCCTCGCGGTTCGGAGACAGCTGTTCGTCTGGCTCAGTCATGCGTAGCCCACGATTCGATCCGAAGTTGTCGGGCGACCACGTCCCTGGCGATGTCCACCATCGGACGGTCCGTGGCGAAGGCGACCGCACGAAGCCGAAGAAGCGCCTCGTCCACATCAATGCCCAGTTGCTCCGACACCATCCCGGACGCGTTGTTAACGACCGCGCTATGGGCCCATGGCTCAGCCGGCTCGGCCCGGATTCCAACGCCGTCGATTGTGATCGCCCCGACCCCTTGGTCGACGGCGAGCGCAGCAAGATCGGCGAGCAGCAGCGCATCGTTGAATTGCTCCCGGCCCAACGAACCAGTCGAGGTTGCGTAGAGGTCAAATGCACCAACCGCGACGCCGCCGGCCATCAACGGGAATGCAAACGCCGCGGCGACACCATGATCCAGCGCATCTGGCGCAAACATTGGCCAACGTTGGCGAGCGCGAGCGGACGCGAGGTCCGGCTCGAGCAACGGCCGAAACGATGCCATGGCATCGAGGCATGGTCCCTCGCGATGTGTGACCTGCAACGTCTCAACGTCCATCGCGTGGGGATCCGACGCCTCGACCACCGCGTGCCGTCCGTCGACCGTGGCCGAAAGGCCGGCAGCGGCCACCGAGGCGCAATCGCGGCCCACCACGCAGATCCGACGGAGAACCGACGGCGACTCGTCAGCGTCGTGTAGTGCGGCTAGCAGCCGTTCCAACCTTCGCTGATCCATCGTTCGGTTCCTTCCCCGACGGTCCCAGTCTAAATCCGGTTTGCACGTGCGGTCCGACCGTACGCGGAAGAAGTTCGGGTGTGTGCCAGCTCGACGAATCGGGCATGATAGGAACTAGCAGCGGCCCCGGACCCGGTCGACCCACCAGTGGAAGACGGATTGTCGTGGATGCCGGACAGATCAGAGTGGCTCTGCACCTCGAACCCAGGCTTGAATCCGCGATGACCGCCCGCCGAGCCGTGCATGAGGCTCTCGGCCGATACCTGAGTCTCCAACTCGTCGAGGAAGCCGTGCTGCTCACCAGCGAAATCGTGACGAACGCGATCATGCACACCGGGCGCGGCTGCGAACTGCAGCTCAGTTTCGACCCGGGACTCGGAATCCTGCGCGTGGAGGTGTCGGACCGTTCACGGCTGCGACCGCTACAACTCGACGCCTTGGACTGTAACCGTTTGGGTGGCCGGGGCCTCCAGATCGTGGCCGCCATGGCCACACAGTGGGGCACCTTCCCGATCGACGGCGGCAAGATCGTCTGGTTCGAACTCGCCGACGGCGCACGTTCGAGCGCGGCATCGGCCGACAGGCGGCGGGCGACCAGCGATCTCGACTAGTAGGTGCGCTGCGAAGGGTGCGTTGCTCGCCCAAATGGTCACGCTCACGACTGACGAATCTGCGATGGTGATGAACTGACTATCCACGTCGGTGGGGGAGTTGCTATCTCGAACCGCGGCTGCCAGGTTTCCTCCCGCGGTCCTCCGCGAATGAGAGGGAGCAGCGGTAAATGACGGGGAACATCGGGGAGTTGAAACATCGGCCTTGCCCGGCCATGGGCTGGGTGTTCTCCAGCGCATGGACAATTTCCAGCGTGTGCCCCCGGCAGGATTCGAACCTGCGCACACGGCTCCGGAGGCCGACGCTCTATCCCCTGAGCTACGAGGGCGGGGTCGCATCAGCAGGTGCGATGCGGCACGCCGAATCTACCGGCCGGCTGTGGGCGTCGCACTGAGGCGTTTCGCGGTGCCGTGGGGCGGGTAGAGCGGCGACCGATGAGCAGTGCTACGAGGGCGGACGACCACCTCGCCCACGAGGCCCGCACCGGCGAGTCGAAAGACGAGCGGCTCGCCCGTGAACACGAGGAGCTCTTCCATGAGCTGCGGTCCATCATCCCCGGGGTACAGGTCCAGTTCGCCTTCCTCCTCACCGTCGTCTTTACGCAGCGGTTCACCACGCTGAACGAGTTCCAGCGCGACGTCTACTACGCCACGTTCCTGCTCGCCGCCGCCAGCCTCGTGCTGCTGTTCGCCCCGGCGGCGTTCCACCGCATCCAGTTCCGTCAACGTGACAAGGAAGTCATGCTGCGGGCGGCCAACGTCGAGGTGATCGGTGGCCTCGTGCTGATCTCGCTTTCACTCGCGGGGACCGTGCTGCTGATCACCGATCTGATGTTCGCCACCGAGGTGGCGATCGCCGTCAGCGTTGTGGCGCTGGCCGCCGCCAGTCTGCTCTGGTGGGCGTTTCCGGTCGCCCGTCGGTTGGGCGGCCGCTGAGCGTCGCGGTCAAGCGTGCCACGTGTCGCGGCGGATGCCAGACTCGCCCTGCGTCATCACGATCGCTCGCCGGGGCGTGAACTTGAGCAGCACGAAGTC
>DASQTR010000374.1:0-4577 GCA_035641795.1 Ilumatobacter sp. | reverse complement strand
GACCGGTCGAGGTCCGCCCGCACACTGTTGACGATGTCGAGCGCCGGTGACCGCCGGATCACGGGCTGTACAGCCGACGGCGTTCGGGCCACGACCGCGCTGTCCGATCGCCGCGTTCGGCTTGCGCCCTGCTGGATCGTGTGGGCCAGCTCGTGCGCGAGCAGCTTGCGACCGGTTTCGCTTGCCGGCGCGTAATCGGAGCGCCGCACGAATACGTCGGAGCCGAGTGTGAACGCTCGGGCCTGGATTCGGTCGTTGAGGGCGTCCGATTCGGCGCCGACATGCAGGCGCACATCCGAGAAGTCGGCGCCGAATGCTGCCTCCATGCTGCGCTGGATCTCACTCGGCATAGCGCGCCGATCGCTGCGCGCGGCGTGGATGCGTTGCTCGGTGTCGGTGTCGAGCTCGAAGCCTGCCGCAGCGGTTGAACTCCGTGCTATTCGGCTGGTCGCCGCGAACGAGATGCCGCCACGTTCGCCGGCGTTGCCTCGCAGGGCGGCGATCGCGAGGTCGGCGAGCCGGTCGGCCTCGTGTTCGGCGGGATCGTCGGCCGCTCCCACCGCGAGCTTGCGCTGAACGCGCATCGGTCTCAACGGCGTTTCGCGGGCGCGCACCGTCGGCACGCCATTTTGTGCGCTTTGTCCGTGCTCAGGTCGGGCCGACTCGACCGCCAGACGATCCGGCATTGCACTCCCTTCCGACGGCCACCCTACTCATCAATGTCAAACCGTCATCGCGCTCACGCGGTGATGCTCACACACCGCGTGACGACACCATCCATGACTGAGCGTCTCGAGGACGCAACTGACCGACCTGTCAGAGGGTTGGCGTCCACTCGTTGCGCAGCGCGAGCTCGAACACGAGACCCGAGAGAGCGATCACGCGGTGGGCGACCGATTCCGGTGGTGCCACCATTATCACTGATGTCCGGGCGGCAGCGAGGCGTGACGAGAGTCGTACGAGCATTGCCAGGCCCACGCTGTCCAGATACGTGGTCCCCCCGAGGTCGACGACGACGTGGTCGATGTCTGGTCGATAAGCGGCGCTGACACGATTGTCGATGTCGTATGCGTTGGCGAGGTCGACGTCACCATCGATGCGAATCACCTGGGTGGGCGACCCGCTGATCGAGAGCTGAGCGCTCCCATACCGAGTCTCCGCTCCTCCGATCTCGTTCAGGCCCATCATGTCGCCTCCGCTGAGATTTGGGGTGATGCCAGCGCCCGCTCGATGTGTGCACGCGTTCCGTGATCGTCCGAGTCGATGGACAGCGAGTCGACGACGGCCCGCACGATCGTCAGCCCACGACCGCCGCCGCGGTCGAGCGGTGGACGCCAGCGGCCGTGGTCGCCGACGGTGACCTGGACGACACCGTCGACGCGTTGCGCCTCCACCGTGAGCGTGCCGTTGAGCATCGGCGAAGCGTGCGTGCAGGCGTTGGAGGCGAGCTCGCCGACGGCAAGAATGATGTCGTGGGTCTCGTCTGCGCTTGCTCCCTGCATGGCGAGCCAACGTCGCATCAGCGCGCGAATCGGCGCCAGATGTCCGCTCTCGGCCGGCAGTCGAATGCGGAGCCCGCGGTCCGTTGATCGCTTGACGGCGATGACGGCGACGTCATCGCTCGGCGGACCGCTCGGCAGCATCCGGGCCACCACGTCATCGACGATGTCGGCCGCGCTCTGCCCACCCGCGCGAAGGAGGTCCGCGAGTTGTGCCAGTTGATCGTCGATCGAACCTCGCCGCCGCTCGACCAGGCCATCCGTGTAGAGCATGAGTGTGGCGCCGGGTTCGAGGACGACGGTTGTCTCCTGCGGCTGTGCAATCGAAACGCCGAGCGGTGGTGTCACGCGCACGTCGACGAAGTGGGCGTGACCGTGGTGGGCCACCAGAGGCGGTAGGTGGCCTGCGCTGGCGAGCGTCGCTTCGCCGGTCACGGGATCGAGCAGGACGATCAAGGCGGTGACGAGGTCGCCCCGCCGCGTGCTCCGGCTGAAGCTGTTGAGCTTTTGCAGGATGCGGCTCGGAGAGCTCTCGTTCTGCGAGAAGGCACGACTGGCGATTCGGATCTCGTTCATCGTCGTTGCCGCAGCGAGGCCGTGACCGGCGACGTCGCCGATTGCCAGCAGCAGGCGACCGTCGGACTGGATCGATGCGTCGTACCAGTCGCCGCCCACGCCGATTTCGGCCGGTAGGTATCTTGCCGCCAGCTCCAGGCCGGGCGCTTCGGGGAGGACCTTCGGCAGCAGTGCCGCCTGCAGTAATTTGGCCGACTCTTGCTCGCGGTGAAGTAGATCGGTCGTGGTCGCGAGCGCGCGGCGCGTCTCGTCGTGCTCGGTGATGTCCTGGAGCGTGCCGGATATCAACCGCAGGCGTCCGGTCCGGTCGCGGACGAACTCGGCGCGAGCGACGAGCGTCATCGAGGACCCGTCACCAGCCGTCCACTTCGTCTGGACCTGGTCGAAATCGCGGGAAGGCTCGGGATTGACGAGCGCTTCCCAAAACGGGAACGGGGTCGCTTGCCCGTTGGAGGTGCGGATCTGCGGGCCGAACAGCTGAACCGCCGATTCGGACCATGCGATCGTCCCGGAGGCGACATCGAGCCGGAAGTGCGCGAGACGGGCGATCCGTTGCGCGTCGCTCAATGCCGCCTGGCTGACCTGTAGTTCTTCGACGCGACGTCTCAGCTCCTCGGCCCGGCGGTGGAGCTCTATGAACACCGTGACCTTGGACAGGAGCGCCCACGCGTCGTACGGCTTGACGAGGAAGTCCACCGCGCCCGACGAGTAGCCGAGCTGAACGTGACCGCGTTCCGAGGCGTCGCGATCGGCAGTGAGGAAGATGATCGGGATGTCTCGCGTCCGCGGCCGACGCTTGATCATCGCGGCTGTGCTGAACCCGTCGAGACCGGGCATGTTGACGTCGAGCAGGATCACGGCGACCTGTTCGCGGAGCAGGTGTCGCAACGCCTCGTCGCCCGATCTGGCAGTGACCACCGGCTGTCCCAGCGGCTCGAGCACCGCGCACAACGCCCGCAAACTGTCCTCGCGGTCATCGACGATGAGGATGGGTGCCGACACTTCGACGTCGTTGCGGGCGGTGGCGTCGACGCTCATTGAGTCAGCCACCGATGCATGACATCCAGCAGCATGTCGATCGCGACCGGCTTGGTCACGTAGTCGGAGGCGCCGGCGCCGATGGCCTTCTCACGATCGCCCACCATCGCCTTCGCCGTGAGGGCGACGATCGGCAGATCCGCAAACCCGTCCTGTCGTCGGATGACCTCCATCGTCGAGTAACCGTCCATACCCGGCATCATGATGTCCATCAGGACCAGGTCGATCGACGGCTCGTTCATCAGCAGGTCGATGCCGTCCTGACCGTTCTCGGCGATCAGCACCTCCATGCCCTGCGATTCGAGCACGCTGCTGATCGCGAACAGGTTTCGCGGGTCGTCGTCGACGATGAGGACCCGTCGGCCTTCGAGCACGGGGTCGACCGGTAACGCGCCGACCGCGTTGCCGGGCGCCGTTGCGAGGGCAGCGAGGACGGGTCGATGCAGGAACAGCGCTGTCGCGTCGAACAGCTCTTGCGGGTTACCGACGACGCGCACGGGGCGGGAACGAACCAGGTTCTCCACCCGTTCGCGCATCATTGGGTCGAGTTCGCCGCGTGCCACCGTGACGAGCGCGATCGGTGAGCCGTCGTCGATTTTGCGCGTCGCAAGGTCTTCCAGCAGTTCGGGAAGACCATCGGTCAGGTCCTCGTCGACCACGACACAGTGGATGGTGCGAGTGCCCAGGACTGTGATCGCCTCCGTTCCACCCCGTGCCCCTACCACGCTGATCGACTGGTCACCGAGCAGTGAGACGAGGTCGTGCCGGCGCTGATCGTCAGGGTCGACGACGAGCACGACCTGTCGATGTCGCGCACGCAGAGCGCCCACGTGATCGATCATCGCACGTGCCTCCTCATCACCCGCCGCCGAATGGACGAAGGCCGCACCGGCGGCCCACCAGCGGGCGGGTGATCCTTCCTCGTCGAAGACGTGCACGGGCAGATGCCGAACGTCGGCCCGGCGCTTGAGCTCGATGAGCACCGCCGCCGCGTCGAGTCCGGGCGCCGCCACCAAGGCAATCGCGACCGGTCTGTCGCGACGCGCGACTTCGATCGCCTCCTCGCCGCTGTTCACCATGATCGGGGTGAATCCGGCAGCGCGCACAGCGGTGGGGAGTGGACCCCTGTCCGGCGATCCGTAGAGCACGATCGCCGCTGCCTCGTCGCGCTGGGCGCGATCGCGTCCGGTGTCCCAGGCGTGGTCGTCGTGGTGCTCGGCGGCCAGGTCAGCCCATGGGGTGGAGGCGACGGAGTCGTCGAAGACGTGGGTCACCGGCAGGTAGAGCGTGAACGTGCTGCCGACCCCGACCTCGCTCTCGACGTGCAGCTCGCCGCCCAGCAGGCTCGTGATCTCCCTACTGATCGACAACCCGAGGCCGGTGCCGCCGAATCGGCGGCTCGTCGTACCGTCCGCTTGCTGGAAGGCTTCGAAGATCACGCGCAGCTTCTCGGCGGGGACGCCG
>DASQTR010000373.1:0-3661 GCA_035641795.1 Ilumatobacter sp. | reverse complement strand
TGCGCTCCAACGCGGACGCCGTGCCATCGCGCTCGTGCTGGCCGGGATGACGCTCGCGTTCAGCGCGCTGGCGTTCTTCTTCCTTGGGCTCACGTTGACGGCGGTCGTGCTGTCACGGCGTTGCGAACGTCGCCCACTGGTCGTCATGGGGGCGGGCATGGCCACGCTGGCGGGTTGCTGGGCGGCCCTGTGGATGTTCTTCCCGATGGCCGGCCGTTACCCGTTCGCGTGGTGGACCCTGTTGAGCGTCGCAGGCGTGTGCTGCTGCGGCTTTGCACTCGCGATCCGGGCGCCACGGGCCCATGTCATGGCGGCATTCTTCGCGTTGTGGCTGCTGAGTTGCATCGCGCTCTACCTTGTACCCAACCCGATGGGGGAGATCGTGACTCGGCTGCGATACGTCGTGTTCCCCCTCGTGTTGCTCACCGTGCTGCTCGGCGGGTCGCGACCCCGGTGGCTCGCCGCCCTCACACTCGCGGGGTCTGCGACATACAACGTCGTGCCCTACACGGCGAGCCTGGCGGTTCGCGCCGCAGGTGACGGCGACGCGGCGCAACAGGAGTACTGGCAGCCGACGATCGACTTCCTCACCGCCAACCGCTCGGCGGACCATGTCGTCACCGTCGTTGCCACAGGCGGGCACTGGGAGGCGTACCACCTGCCAAAGGCCGGTATCCCGGTTCTCCGCGGTTGGTACCGGCAGGTCGACATGACGCGCAACGAAGTGCTCTACGACCCGTCCGCCGAACCGGCGGACTATGTCAGGTGGCTCCATGACAATGCCGTGCGATACGTCGTGCTGCCCGACGTCCGTCTCGACCCGCACACGGGCGGCCGCGAGGCGGCGCTCGTCCGCCACCCGGCGACCGGGCTGACACCGGTACTGCGCACCGACGACGTCGTCATCTACGAGGTTCCACACGCCACGGAGCTGCTGTCCGGGCTCGGGGACGCGCGCATCGCCCGCCTGATGCACGACGAGGTGCACGGCAGTGTCGATGCCGCAGGTCCGTATCTGCTGCGCCTCGGGTGGTCACCGCACTGGTCCGTGCTGGAAGGGGCGGTGACTTTGCAGAAGACCACCGACGGCAGGGTGCTGGTCGTTGCAGAGAGGAGCGGGGCGTTCCGCATCGCTGTCGAACCGCGTTCGATCTTGCCCGTGTGATCGGCGCGGTGTAAGCGAATCTCGGAGCGATCAGTGGAACCTTGGACGCCGCATCGCCGACTCGCTCTGCAGCTTGTGCAGCCGCTCGTCGTATCCGATCTGGCGAAACAGGTCAGCGAGCGAATCGAAGTGGCCGAAGTCGGAGTGGAACTCGCTGACGAACGGCTCGTGCTCCCAATCGGGGTGCTCCTCCACGAGCAGGGCGTACTCGTGCTCGGCGTGGTCCTCGAAATCCGCGTTGAGCCGGTACGACCAGGACGGCCGTATCGCGTACATCACCCACGACAACTGGTAGTAGACGAACGCCATCAGTTGCGGAAGCGCGAAGCGGCGGACCAGGCCGAGTTGCTGCTCGTCGGTGTAGCGCCCGGACGCGAGCAGCTCGTTGAGGATCAGCAGGTGCCACTGTTCGTTGTCCTGCTCCCAGCGGTTGACGCGGACCCGATCGAACACGCGCCTTGCAAAGCCCGGCTCGCTGGCGGTGTGCGTGACGGCGACGTACGCGACGTTCTCCCAGGCCTGATACGGAACTCGGGCCACGAGCTCGAGCACGCGGAACTTCTGCAGCGTTCGTTGCTTGCCGTAAGCCAAGTCCATGAACGCGAACAGCGCCCGAGCGCCCAGCGACGCGTCACGCCGAGGCGACCTGAGCGAGGCGAGCTGTTCCGACCGCAGCCGATCCGGGGGCAGTCGTTCCATGGGACCGAACGGCTGGCGCTCGCTGATCGCCTGTGCGACCGGCCCCTCGCCGTCGTCGACACTGACGTCCATCCTGACCTCCACACTGACCTCCTGCTACGTCGGTTGCCAGCCTCACGCTACGGGGGTCTGTCGCTGGTGGACCTATGACCTATGACGCAGGTGGCGTCGGCGCGCCGACGTGCAGCAGGCGTCGGCCACGAGGTCAGTCGCGTTTGGTCGCGGCGCGTACGGCGGCAATCGTGCGGCCGGCACCCCACTCGTTCTGCTCGAGCGCCAGCAGGATGGCGGCCACGTTGGCGTCGCGGATGCGCTCGAGCTCGCGGACGTCGTATGCGCCGGACTGGGCGTCGGACTGGGCGGCGATCGTGTCGATCAGCTCGTCGGTGAGCTCCGGCGTGTCCGTCAGCTTGGTCCAGGGCCAGCTCAGGCACTCGCCGAACTGGGCGATGAAATGCCGCATGCCGCCGAGCCCGCCGGCGATCCGGTACGTCTCGAACAATCCCATCTGCGCCCACCGCAGGCCGAAGCCGTAGCGGATCGCGTCGTCGATCTCCTCGGTGGTGGCGATGCCGTCGTTGACCAACCACAGCGCCTCGCGCCACACCGCCTCGAGCAGGCGGTCGGCGATGTGGGCATCGATCTCCGCCCGCACTCTGAGCGGGTGCATGCCGAGTGAGCGGTAGAGACCCATCGACCGTTCGACGACCTCGTCGCTGGTCTTGGCGCCACCGACGACCTCGACGAGCGGCAGAAGGTACACCGGATTGAAGGGATGGCCCACGATCAGGCGCTCCGGATGGGCGAGCGCCTCGGCCAGCACGGACGGCATGAATCCAGACGTCGACGAGGCGATCAGCGCGGAAGCGTCGGCCGCACGGTCGATCTCGGCGAGCGTCGCATGCTTGAGGTCGAGCCGCTCGGGCACGCTCTCGATGACGAGTTGCGCACCGGCGCAGGCGTCGGCGATCGTCGGGCAGATCGTCAGCGAGCCGATCGAATCGGACGATGGTTCCAGATCGAGCAGCCGCCACGCCCGCAGCGCGTTCTCGTGGACGTCCGCGAGGACCTCTTCAGCGACGGGCGCCGGGTCGTACGCCCGCACGTCGATGCCTCGCAAACGCAGACGGGCCACCCAGCCGGCACCGATCACGCCGCAGCCGACCGCCGCCGCGGCCGCCATGGGGCGGCTGTCACCCATGCTTCGTGAGCTTCAACTGGGCGCGCACTTCCTCCGGGCTCTTGAGCGAGTAGCCGAGGCGGTCCAAGATCTCGACCGCCCGGGTCACGAGGTCGGCGTTGCTGGCGGTCTGGCCGCGGCCGATGTAGAGGTTGTCCTCGAGCCCGACGCGGATGTTGCCGCCCGCGACCGCGGCCAGCGCCACGTACTCCATCTGACGCCGCCCGAGCGAGAACGCGCTCCATGTCCACGAGTCGGGCACGTTGTTGACCATCGCCATGAACGTGTTGAGGTCAGCGGGTGCGCCCCAGGGCACGCCCATGCAGAGCTGGATCATCACCGGCTCGTCGATCAAGCCTTCGTTGACGAGTGACTTGGCCTGCCACAGATGGCCGGTGTCGAAGGCCTCGATCTCCGGCCGCACGCCGAGCGCCTGGATCTGGCGGGCCATCTCCTTCAGCGTCGAGGTGCTGTTGGTCATGATGTAGTCGCCTTCGCCGAAGTTCATCGTGCCGCAGTCGAGCGTGCAGATCTCCGGCATCAGCCGGCGCACGTGCTCGAGTCGCTCCGTGGCGCCGACCAGGTCGGTTCCCACCTCGGCGGGCGGCAGCGGTCGC
>DASQTR010000372.1:0-3338 GCA_035641795.1 Ilumatobacter sp. | reverse complement strand
CAACGTCGACTTGCCGGCGCCGTTCTCGCCCAGGAGTGCATGCACTTCGCCGGCATGGAGCGCGATGTGCGCACCGTCGAGCGCCCGCGTGCCACCGAAGCTCTTGCAGATCCCGCGCATCTCGAGCACGGCATCGCGCATGTGCGCGGACTCGTCGATCGCTGACAATCGATTCCCCTCCTCCTGAGCGTTTTTGAAACGCTTCAGTCAGAGTAGGTAACGGCGATACCGTTGTCAAGCCGCCGATGCAGTGGTCAAAGCCTGGTCGCGGTGGAGGCGCGGGCCACGAGCTCGGGCGAGAACACGACCTGCTTGTGGACGTGATCGCCGCCGCGCTCGGCCTCGTCGAGCAGCAACTGGGCCGCAGCCCGACCCAGCTCGTGCCGGGGCTGGGCGACAGAGCTCAAGGGAACTGCGGCGGCAGCGGCGTACTCGATGTCGTCGTAGCCGACGATCGCCATGTCGTCCGGAACTCCGACACCCTGCTGGGTGAGGTGCTGCAGGAGACCAACCGCAACGAGGTCGTTGGCACAGAACGCGGCGGTCGGCCGTCGCCGGGCGGGGATGCCCAACAGCTTCTCGCCGGCCTGGCGGCCGTCGGCAAACGTGAGGCCTGCTGTGGGGATCAGGGTCAGTGCATCGGCCTCTAGCTCGGCGCGAGCGATCGCGCGCGAGGCACCGGTCTGTCTGTCGGCGACCTGGGGGATGGAGTTCGGGCCGCCGATGAAGGCGATCCGCCGGTCACCGCGTTCTACCAGGTGTTCGACCGCTAGATCGCCGCCCTCGACGTCGTCGACGCCCACAGCGCACCATTCGGGATGAGATCCGGGGAGGAGCCGGTCGACGAAGACCAGCGGGATTCCGCGGGTGCGCAGTCGGGCGATGCGCGGGTTTCCCGGGTCGACGGCCGTGATCAGCACACCTCGCGCGCGGAGCTCGGCGAGATCCCGCAGATACTCGTCCTCGCGGTCGCGATCCTGATCGCTGTTGCACAGGAACAGCGACAGACCCTCGCCGCGGATCGTTTCCTCGACGCCGCGGGCGACGTCGGTGAAGAACGGGTTGGCGGCGTCGATCGCGACGTACGCGACCACCCGGCTGCGCCCGGCCTTGAGCTGGCGAGCGGAGCCATTGGGCACGAAGCCGAGCTCGGCGATCGCGTGCTCGACCTTGCGGCGGGTCGCCAACCGCACCTGCTGGGGCCGGTTGAGCACATTCGAAACGGTGCCGATCGAGACACCGGCCAGCGCGGCGACATCCTTGATGCTGGCGTGGCTCATCGCTCGCCCCTCATTCCCGTCTCGCGTTGACAGTCGATGGACGTGAGCGTACTCTATTGAAACGGTTCATTCGAACGAGTGAGCAAGCGGGTGTTCAAATGCCCCGGACGTCGTGGAGGGGATCTGCATGAAGTTGAGCAGCGACGTGCTTCGCAGGCTCGAAGACCAGGAGATCGAGGTGCCGTCCTGGGCGTACGGCAACTCGGGCACCAGGTTCAAGGTCTTCGCCCAGGCGGGAGTCCCTCGCGACCCGTTCGAGAAGCTCGCCGACGCAGCCCAGGTTCACGCCTTGACCGGTCTGGCCCCGAGTGTGGCGTTGCACATTCCGTGGGACGACGTCGACGACTTCGCCAAGCTGCGCGAGCACGCGGCCTCGCTGGGCATGCGACTGGGGACGATCAACTCGAACACCTTCCAGGACGACGTGTACAAGCTCGGCAGCCTGGCGCATCCCGACTCGTCGGTTCGGCAGCGTGCGATCGACCACCACTACCGCTGCATCGAGATCATGCACGAGACGGGATCGTCGGACCTCAAGATCTGGCTCGCCGACGGCACCAACTACCCCGGACAGGACGACATCCGCGGCCGACAGCAACGGCTGACCGAGTCGCTGGCGACGATCTACGAACGACTCGACGACGGCCAGCGGCTCGTGCTCGAGTACAAGTTCTTCGAACCCGCCTTTTACCACACCGATGTGCCCGACTGGGGCACGGCATACGTCCACTGCGCGGCGCTCGGGGACCGGGCGGTGGTGTGCCTCGACACGGGCCATCACGCGCCCGGGACGAACATCGAGTTCATCGTCGCCCAACTGCTGCGACTGGGCAAGCTCGGCTCGTTCGACTTCAACTCCCGGTTCTACGCGGACGACGACCTGATCGTCGGAGCTGCCGATCCGTTCCAGCTGTTCCGGATCCTGCACGAGGTGAACTGCGGCGGCGGCTTCGACGAGGATTCCGGCGTGGTGTTCATGCTCGACCAGTGCCACAACATCGAGCCCAAGATCCCCGGGCAGATCCGGAGCGTGCTCAACGTGCAGGAGATGACGGCGCGAGCTTTGTCCGTCGACGGAGAGGCGCTGTCAAGGGCGCAGTACGCCGGTGATGTGCTCGGCGCCAACGCGATCCTGATGGACGCCTTCTACGGCGACGTGCGCCCAGCGCTGGCCGACTGGCGCGAGGAACGCGGGTTGCCACGCAACCCGATCGCCGCCTACGCCGCGTCGGGCTACCAGGCCGAGATCGAAGCAACACGAGTGGGCGGCGTGCAGGCCGGCTGGGGTACCTGAGGAACGACGCATATGACGAGTCCGACCGTTGCCGACTTGCTCGCCCGCTCCAACCGCCTCGGCTCCGATCGCAAGAACACGAACTACGCAGGTGGCAACGCATCCGCCAAGGGCACCGACATCGATCCCGTCACCAACAACGACGTCGAATTGCTGTGGGTCAAGGGCTCGGGCGGTGACCTCGGCACGCTCACCGAAGCCGGCCTGTCCGTGCTCCGGCTCGACCGCCTGCGGGCGCTCGTCGACGTCTATCCGGGTGTAGAGCACGAGGACGAGATGGTCGCCGCCTTCGACTTCTGCGCGCATGGCAAAGGTGGCGCCGCGCCGTCGATCGACACCGCGATGCACGGTCTGGTCGACGTCGCCCACGTCGACCACCTGCACCCGGATTCGGGCATCGCCATCGCAACCGCCGCCGACGGCGAGCAGCTGACCGCCAAGATCTTCGGCGACCAAGTCGTGTGGGTGCCGTGGCGTCGTCCCGGTTTCCAGCTCGGACTCGACATCGCAGCGATTCGGCACGAGCACCCGGAGGCGGTCGGCGTGATCCTTGGCGGTCACGGGATCACCGCCTGGGGCGACACCAGCGACGAGTGCGAGGCGAACTCGCTGGAAATCATCGACACCGCCGCGCGGTACCTCGCCGAGCACGGCAAGCCCGATCCGTTCGGCGCGGTCGCCGTGCCGGCGTTGTCCGATGTGGACAGACGCGAGCGGGCGGCGGCGCTGTTCCCGGTGATCCGCGGCCTGGTCTCCACCGACCG
>DASQTR010000371.1:0-5948 GCA_035641795.1 Ilumatobacter sp. | reverse complement strand
AGCGCGGGCTGCGCGACGGTATCGAGCAGTTCGAGAAGTCGATCACCTTCCACGCGCCGGAGGCGATGGACGAGTTCCGCAACTTCCAGTTCGTGTCGCCCGACGGCCTGAAGGACGTCACCGCCGCGTTCCGCGAGTACTACGCCGTGCGCGAGCAGTACGAGCGGATGAGCACAGGCGATCGCCCGCTGTGGCTCGTCGAGATGGACCGCTTCTGGAAGTTGCAGGTGGCCGGCGCCGACCCGATCGAGAAGTGGCTGACGACGCCGATGCTGCACTTCGAACCGCCGGCGATGACGGTGCGGCGGTTCTGGGTGGGCATCAACCGACTCACCACCGAGTTCCCCGGCGCGCGGCTGCTGATACCGACCCACTCCGGATGCATCCGCGCCTTCGCCGTGGCAGCCCTTGGTTACGACCCGGGCGAGCCCTACAACGTCGAGCACGTCCGGGTGAAGATCATGGAAGGCCGCACCGACGCGCTCGTGAGCTACCGCAACCGGGTGCAGGAGCTCTGTGTGCCGTCGATCGACACGTTGCCCGTCTGGAACACCGTCGAGACCTGGCAGCCGCCACCGCGGGTGACGGCACGCGCCCGCTCGTCCAATGGAGAACCATCATGATGACGCAGGAGCAGAACGACGAGCTGACCCGCGTTGGTCCCGGAACACCGATGGGTACGGTGCTCCGGTACTACTGGTATCCCGTGGCGCTCGTGCGCGAGCTCGACGAGTTCCCCGTCAAGCGGGCACGGTTGCTAGGCGAGGACTTCGCGGTGTTCAAGCTCCCCGACGGCACCTACGGCATCACACACGAGCGCTGCCCGCATCGGGGTGCGTCGCTGGTCTACGGCATCGTCGAGCCGGGCGGTTTGCGCTGCGGCTACCACGGCTGGAAGTTCGACGCCGCAGGCAAGTGCATCGACATCCTGGCCGAGCCCGAGTCGTCGCCGGCGTTCCGTGACCGCGTGTGCGTGAAGGCGGGGAAGGCACAGGCACTCGGCGGGCTCGTGTGGGCGTACATCGGCGACGATCCACCGCCCGAGCTCCCGCGCTACGAGGCCTACGTCATGAACGGCGTCCGTGACATCGGTCATTCGATTCTGCCCTGCAACTGGCTGCAGATAATGGAGAACGCGGTCGACCCCTACCACGTCGAGGCCCTGCACGGCGACTACTTCGCGTTCATCGCCGAGTGGAAGGGCTTCGAGATGCCCTCGTCGTTCAAGAACAAACACGTGAAAGTCGGATTCGACCCGTTCGAACACGGGATCGTCAAGCGCCGCCAACTCGTCGGTCAGTCCGAAGATGACGACGACTGGGCGATAGGCCACCCGATGGTGTTCCCCTACAAGATGTGGGTCGGGGGCAACGGCGTGTACCAGATGCAGATCCGCGTGCCGGTCGACGACACCCACACCTGGATGCTCTTCTACACGGTGCACGCGCCCGAAGGCGCCGACCCACAGGAGCAGCTCTATCCGGTCGACTACGAGTACGAGTGGAAGGATGCCGAGGGGAAGCACATCGTCGACTACATCGAGGGCCAGGACATCATGGCCTGGGTGACGCAGGGCCCGATCGCAGATCGCACGACCGAGAACATCACGAAGAGCGACGTCGGCGTCGTCGCGCTGCGCCGCATGTTCCGCGAGTGCATGGAAGCCGTGCGTCAAGGTCGCGATCCGGTTGCCGTCGTGCGCGCCCCGCATCACGTGATCACGCTCCCGCTCGAGCGCTCGAAGTTCGGCCGCGGCGCCGAGTTCGCCACGCAGTGGATCGACCGCGGCTCGATGCGGTACTCCCCCCAGGCCGACGACCTCAAGAAGCTGCACATCCAGGCGTGGGCGAACAAGGAGGCGCACGGCCCGGCGACAACGCCAGGGCAATGACACGGATGACCATCCATGGCGTTCCCCGGCCACGCCACCTGCAGCCCGCGCAGTTTCTGGTCACTCGCTCGCTGGCGTTCACTCGCTCGCATTCGCGGAGTGTCGTCGAGTGACCATCAACTACACCTCCTGGGCGGACTACCTCCAACTGGCGGTCGACGAGCGGCGTGAAGTACAGGGGATCGAGGCGCAGGTGCCCCAACTGTCGATCGCCGACGCGTATCACATCCAGGACGCGTTGATCGCCCGCCGGCTGGCGAACGGTGACTCACTCGCTGGTGCCAAGCTGGGGCTGACGTCGAAGGCCAAGCAGCAGCAGATGGGCGTGTCTGAGCCGGCGTACGGATGGGTGCCGGCGTCGTCGGTGCTGCCCGAGCGGGCCGACGTGCGGATCGGTGAGCTGATTCATCCACGCGTCGAGCCGGAGTTCGTGTTCGTGATGGGCGGTGACCTTTCCGGCGAGGCGTGCAGCGCCGACGACGTGCTGGACGCCACCGAGCGCGTGGTGGGCGGCATCGAGGTGATCGACTCGCGCTACGAGGCGTTCAAGTTCACCCTGCCCGACGTGATCGCCGACAACACATCGGCGGCCCGGGTTGCGATCGGTGTCGACGGGATCGCCCCGCGCGACGTCGACCTGCGCGAGGTCGAGTGCACCTTCACCGTCGACGGTGAGGTCACGGGTCGAGCCACCGGTGACGCATTGCTCGGCTCACCCGCCGAGTGCGTGGCTTTACTTGTGCGCCACCTCGCCCGGTCCGGTCGTGGGTTGCACGCCGGCTGGCTGGTGATGGCCGGGGCGCCGGTCGACGCCCGACCGTTCGGCCTCGGCACCACGGCTACCGCGACCTACAGCCACTTCGGCGAGGTGACGGTGCGGGGTGTATAGAAACGAGGTGCCTAACACCGGCCAGCAACAGCAGCGGCTACCGCAACAGCGACGACAACGGCAGCAGTTACAACAGCAGCAACGTCAGCAACAAGATCAACAGCAACAGGAACAGCAACAGGGGTGACGTGAGCGTCGATCCCGAGTTGATCCAGAAGGCCGCCGACCTCCTCTGGGAGGCCGACATCACCGTCACGCCGATCGCACCGGTCCGCGACCTGCTCGGCACGTCCACCGACGTCGACGCCGCCTATGCGATCCAGCAGATCAACACCGACCGCAAGATCGCCGCCGGGCTGCGCGTGTCCGGCCGCAAGATCGGAGTCACTTCGAAGGCGGTACAGCAGCAGATCGGCGTCGACACGCCCGACTTCGGCACGCTGTTCGTGCAGACCGAGTACGGCGACGGCACAGAGATCCCCACCCACCGGATGATCCAGCCCCGGGCCGAGGGCGAGGTGGCGCTCGTGCTCGAACGCGACCTCGACAGCGCGCCGCACGGATTCGCCGAGGTCGTCCGCGCCGTGGCATTCGCCCTGCCGGCGATCGAGGTCGTCGACAGCCGGATCGAGAACTGGCAGATCACGCTCGTCGACACCGTGGCCGACAACGCCAGTTGCGGCTTCTATGTCGTCGGATCGCGGCCCGTTGCGCTGGGTGAATTCGACATCCGCTCTGTGCCCATGTCGATGTCGATCAACGGCCACGAAGCCTCGGTTGGCACCGGTGCGGAATGTCTGGGTAACCCGTTGCACGCCGCCCGCTGGTTGGCCGACGAGCTGTGCGCCAGAGGGATCCCGCTGCGCGCCGGCCAGGTGGTGATGACCGGAGCGCTCGGACCGCTGCGCCCGGTCGCCGCCGGTGACGAGCTCGTTGCTCGCTTCGGCCAACTGGGCACGGTCTCTGCCTTCATGTCGAGCTCAGTCCCGGGGGGCGGCTGAGCCCGGCACGACGGTGCCGGCCGACCGCTCAGGCTGCTGCCTGGTAGTGCGTGACGGCGCTGGCGAGCACGCCGTTGATGTGCGGCGCCGCCATGCCGAGGTCGACGCCGATCTGCACGAGCGTCATCTGCTCGCGACGTGTGAGCGCGCCGTCGGCGAGCGCGATCGCCACCATGCGGTGCAGGAAGCCTTGCTTGCCGTGCGGCGTGAGCTCCTCGACGAGCGGCCGCAACGCGCCCGCGAGCGCGTTCTCGTCGACCGCTGACAGATCGTTCGCCAGCGTTAGTTCGTCGTACTGGTAGCCACTCACGATCATGAGGTCGAAGACCTCGTCGAGCATCTCCGTGGTGACGCCGTCACCGTCGGCGATGCTCGCCTTGACCATGCTTGCGGTCGCGTAGCGCATGGCCGTGGCCAGGTATTCCGTGAGCGCGCTCGCAGTCAGCACTTCGAGCACGGCGAGGCCCGAGCGGTGACCGCACGCGTCACAATCGACCGCAGAGTCGAGCGTCGCCAGCGGCACGCACGGGATCCCGAGCAGGTGGTACCAGCGCTGCTGCTCGACCACGGTGCCGTCGCGATCGACGCCGCAGCAAGGGCACACGAACGCCACGCGATTCGTCGGCTTCGTGCGCACGCCCACACCGTGCACCTTGAATCGTCGAACGCTCCTCGTCTTGGTCATCCTGGCCTCCTTCCGACACGCCGATCGCTCAGCGGTGACCGGCTATCGACGGGCCCGGTACGAGTGCTTGATCGGTCCTGAGGGAGTCTTGAATCCGGGCGTCACAGCTCTGTCAATCAGCTGAAGTTTGCGTCGCGTTTGAGTCAGGACGTGTAGCGAGGCCCGAATCGAGCGTGCGTCGCGACTCGATCTCGACTCGGCGCATTTCGCTCGCTTGCACCCCACCGATTCCCCACCCGGTGGTCTTCACCTCGTTGATGCGCAGCCGCACACGTTCGATGGGGACGCCGACGAGCTCGGCCACGAGCGCAGACATCCGCGCCACCAATGCCGCATGCTGTTCGAGCGGCCGACCCTCGAGCAGGTCGAGCGTAACGAAGGGCGCCTGCTCGCCCGACGCGGCGATGGAAACGCCGCCGACCGCGAACGAGTCGGACGGCAGTTCGTGAATCTGAGTTCGGATGCGATCGACGGGCGATTCCATGATCTCGGCGAACAGCTCAGCGGTGCGGCGCAGCATCGTGGCTTTGAGTTCGGGGGCGACCGGACCGGCCAGGTCGACGCGGAGGTACGGCATGGCTAGCCGATCCCTCGTCGCCGCCCGAGATCGAGTGAAAGGGTCGCGCCGTGGAGGGCGGCGGCTTCCGGCGCGAGCAGGATCCCGACCGCCCAGGCGACCTCCTCGATCGTCGTCAGCCGGCCGAGCGGCGAGCCGGCCCGGTACTCGTCGAGGACTTGCTCCGGGGTGGTGTCGCCGCGCCGTCCTGCTGTGCGCTCGGCGATCGCCTGCATGCGCGGTGACTCGACCGGGCCGGGCGCGATGAGGTGGACGGTCACGCCTTGCCGGCCCCAGTAGTCGGCGAGCGCTCTCATCAGATTCGATAGTGCGGCGTTGACCATCCCCGCCAGCGGTGCCGCCGGAGAGGGCTCGTAGCCGTAGTGGCCGCCGAGGACGACGATCCGCGACCCGTCGCCGAGATGTGGCTCCACGGCGCGCAGCACCCGCACCAGCCCACCGATTTTGACGTCGACGCCGCGAGTGATCTCGCCAGGTGTGATCGCCTCGAGGGTGCCGCTCGTCGGCAAACCGGCGGCATGCACGACGACGCGGACGCGGCCGTGGAGCGCGGCCGCCAGCGCGTTGGTCGCGGCGTCGTCGCCGAGATCGGCGGCGACCGGCACGATTCGCTCGTCGCCGCTCGCGAGTTGTTCCAGATCCGACTCGGATCGGGCGATGGCGACGACTGTGAGGCCGGCGCTGCGCAGACAGGCGACGATCGCGGATCCGAGCGCGCCGGTAGCACCCGTGACGACGGCGAGTTCGCTCATCGCGGCAATCCCAGGCACGCGTCAAGCCTGGACGTTCGAGGTGTCGAGGGTGATGTCGACCATCAACTCGTTGGCGAGCTTCTCGAGCGCGACACGGAGCGCCCCGATGTCAGTGCTCGCCGGTACCTCGAGTGTCGCCATCGCCTCGAACAATCGCCCGCCCGACATCGGTGCGTCGCGGGTCTCGGTGCGCAGCGTGTCGATGTTCACGGC
>DASQTR010000370.1:0-7888 GCA_035641795.1 Ilumatobacter sp. | reverse complement strand
CCGACCGCTGGCGCACCTGCTTCGAGCGCGACCGCGACCGCATCCTCCACGCCGCCGCGTTCCGCCGGCTCGCCGGCAAGACGCAGGTCTTCGTGTTCCCGGCCGACCACCAGCGCACCCGCCTCACCCACGCCCTCGAGGTCGCGCAGGTCGCCACGGCCGTGGCCCGGGCGCTCGGGCTCAACGTGGCGCTCACCGAGGCGATCGCGCTGGGCCACGACTGCGGCCACGGACCCGGAGGCCACGCCTCCGAGGACGCCCTCTCGCCATACGTGCCGGAGGGCTTCGACCACGCCGTGTGGGGCGCCGACGTGACGCTCACTCCTCTCAATCTGTGCGTCGAGACGCTCGACGGTGTCCGTAACCACTCGTGGAGCCGGCCGGCGCCGATGACGCCGGAGGGCGAGGTCGTCTCGTGGGCCGACCGGATCGCCTACGTCTGCCACGACTTCGAGGACGCGGTGGCGGCCGGCATCGTCAGCGACGACATGCTGCCGGCGCTCGTCCGCAGCCGCGTCGGTGCCGGTCGCTCGGCGCAACTCGGCTCGATGATCAGGGCGATGATCGAGGCGACCGCCCAGACCGGCCGGATCGGGATGATCGACAGCATGGCCGAGGCGCTGGCCGAGTTCCGTCGCTTCAACTACGAGCACGTGTATCTCCGGCCCGCTAGCCGCGCCCAGGCCGATGCCGTGATCGCGCTGCTTCGGGCGTTGGTCGAGCACTACGCCGACCGCCCCAACCTGCTGCCCGACGCCAACGCCGTCGAGGCGGGCTCGCCCGAGGCGTTCCGGCTGGCCGTCGCCTACGCCGGCGGCATGACCGACCGCTACGCCTGCCGCCAGGCGATCGCCCTCCTCGGCTGGTCCAGAGACCAACTCCCCGCAGGCATCGACGTCTGACAAACCGCGCACTCGCGAGCCGAGACACTCCGAGACTTTGCGGCAGCGCAAGCGACGACCGTCGTTGTGCGTGCTGCCCCAAAGTCGGCAAGCGAATTCTGCGGCAGCACAGTTGACAACCGTTGTCGTGTGCGCTGCCACAAAGTTCGGGGCTCGGGGACTGATGCCCGTGCCGTCGTGTTCCGACGCGCGAGTTCGGTGCCCCTCATGTGAGGCGTGCGCCTCCGTCTGCTCCCCATATTGATAGGTACGACCGTGCTCGTCGCGCTTCCGCTGGCGTCTCGGGCACCGGCCGAAGCGGCGACGATCACCGCCTCGTACGCCGCCGGCCACCGTGATGTGATCATCAACGGCTACGGCACGCCCGCGCTCGGCACCTTCACCCTGCGTGATGGCAACGAGCAGATGCCCGCACTCTGTGTCGAGGCCGACGCCAGCCACACCACGATCCGTGACGCGTACGCACTCGTTCCCAACCGAATCAACTCGCCCGAGCTCGACGTGCTGCTCTGGCTGCTCGGCGACGGCACCACGCTCGACTCCGACACCGCCACCGCGGCTGCCGCGCTGGCGTGGTACTACGCCGACGCCCAACGCAACATCGGCGTGCCCGTCTGGGCCGACGGCACACGGGGGTTTGCCCGCATCACACCGACGTCTCCGCAGCCGTGGGATGCGCTGGCGCGCTACAGCCTCGCCCATCCGGTTGGTCTGCGTTCCGGCACGACCGACATCGACGCCGCCGAACGGCGCGTGCTCGAGCTGCACCGCCAGTCGACGGCGCTTGCCGGACCGTGGGCGCTGTCGCCCGACCCGGCCGCGCGACGGGTTCGCCTCACGGGCGCCAACGGACCGATCGCTGGCCGGCAGCTGATGTTCACCGCCAACGCCCCGGGCGCCGCACCCGCCGTGGTAACGGCGACGACCGACGCCGAAGGCTGGGCCGTGCCGTCGTTGCCCGATCTCGTGGACGGCGCAACGGTCGCAGCGTCGCTCGCGGCACCCGGCGTCCACCGCGAGTGGGACGGCGCCCCCGGCGTGCAGCGCATGGTGACCGCCACGACTGCGCCGGTGAGCACCAGCTTCGACGTTGCTCCCCTGCCGCGCTACGTCTCAGTGCACAAGTCCTCGAGCGATCCACTGTTTCCCGTCGCCGGCGCCGAGTTCGCGATCGTCGGCACCAACGGCGTGGTCGCAACCGCGACGACCGACGCCACCGGCGTGGCGACCTTCCCACCGCTCGATCCTGCGTCGACGCCGGGCCCGTACGCGGTGCGTGAGCTCGTGGCGCCGCCCGGGCTACTTGTCGCGACGACCGACGTGCCGGTCGCACAGGCGAGTCACGACCCGGCCCACCCGACCGTCGTCGAGATCGTCGACGAGCCGGCGCGAGCGCCGGTGCGAGTGCGCAAGATGCTGAACGAGCCCGACAGGTCATCCGATCTCGGCGGCTTCGTGTTCACCGTCCGACGCAACGACGGCGGGTTCGAAGACGAGATCGTCACGGGCGCCGACGGGCTCACCGATCCGATCGCATTGACACTCGGCGACTACGAAGTGTGCGAGGCGGAGACGCCGGAGTGGGCGTTCGAGCTCGTCGACGGTGGATGCATCCACTTCTCGATCGCGCTCGGCGACCTGTCACGTAGCGAGCCGCTCGTCTTCCAGTACCTGAACATCGTGCCGACGACAACGAGCACGACGACCACGACCACGACCACCGCCGCCAGCACCCCAACGACGACCAAGACCACGGCGCCCGAGACCACCGCACCGCCGGTCGCAGAGGGGACGTCCACGACGACCACCGTCGTGGACGAAGCCGCACCGCCCGCACCCACGACGTCGGCGCCTGTCGTGCCCCGCACCCTGCCGCGCACCGGCGGCGGCGCCGGTCGGCTGCTCGATCTCGCCGACATCGGCTTCCTTGCCGGCGTCGCCCTGCTCGCGATCACGGGCCTTCTCCCCCGCCGCCCGGAACGCGAAACGGCGGGGCGCTGAAGCGCCCCGCCGTTCAGAACTCGAAGTAATCAGATCACGCGATCGGATGCACATCCACGACCTTGCGGCCCTTGCGCTCGCCGAACTTGACCGAGCCGTCGACGAGCGAGAAGAGCGTGTCGTCGCCACCGATGCCGACGTTCTTGCCGGGGTGGAACTTGGTCCCGCGCTGACGCACGATGATCGTGCCGGCGGAGATCTTGGTGCCGTCGAACTCCTTCACGCCGAGGCGCTGGGCGTTCGAGTCGCGGCCGTTGCGGGTGGAACCGCCACCTTTGGTCTTCGACATAGCTGGCTCCTCAGCTCTTCGTGATCGAGACGATCTCGACGAGGGTGTACTTCTGACGATGGCCGTAACGACGGCGCTGGTTCTTCTTCTTCTTGTAGGTGAACCCGTTGATCTTGGGGCCCTTGGTGAGGCCCACGATCTTGCCCGTCACCGAGGCGCCCGACAGGGCGTCGGCGCCGGCCAATACGGTGTCGCCGTCGACCACGAGCACGGGGGTCAGCGAGACCTCGCTGCCCTCCTCACCATCGAGCAACTCGAGCGCCACCTGCTGGCCTTCGGTCACCTTCTCCTGCTTGCCGCCTGAGGCGATCACTGCGTACATAGCTCGTGCAACGCTACCGGATCACGCATCCACCGCCACCCGGCGTCTGGCTCCCGGAGGGTGCCTGACACCGAGCGCTCGGTCACTCAAGCAGCGAGTGGTCGACCAGGACGCCCCTGCCTTCGCAGTTGGGGCAGATTTCGCTGAACTCGGTCAGCAGGCCCTCGCCGATCCGCTTCCGCGTCATCTCGACCAGCCCCAGCTCGGAGATGTCGAACACCTGTGTGCGTGTCTTGTCCCTGGCGAGCGCGTCACGAAACGCGGCGACCACCGCCGCCCGGTTGGCCTTGATCTCCATGTCGATGAAATCGATCACGATGATCCCGCCGATGTCGCGTAGCCGGAGCTGCTTGGCGATCTCGTCCGCCGCCTCCATGTTGTTGTGGAAGACGGTCTCTTCGAGGTTCGACTTGCCGACGTTCTTGCCGGTGTTGACGTCGATCACGGTGAGCGCCTCGGTGTGCTCGATGATCAGCGATCCTCCCGACGGCAACCACACCTTGCGGTCGAGCGCCTTGTGGACCTGCTCGTGGACATGGAAGCGCTCGAACAGCGGCAGCCCTTCGGCCTCGGCCTCGTAATGCTCGATGCGGTCGGCGAGCTCGGGGTTGAACGCCATCACGTAGGCGCGGACCTGCTCGTACAGCGCCTCGTCGTCGATCACCACGCCGCGGTAGTCGGGATTGAACTCCTCGCGGATCACCCGCACCGCGAGCTCCGGCTCCCGGTACAGCAGACCCGGCTTGGTGGCCTTCGACGCCTTGCGCTCGATCTCGGTCCACTGGTCGAGCAGCAGCCGCATGTCCGCTTCGAGATCGGCGACGGTGGCGTGCTCGGCGGCGGTGCGCACGATCAGGCCGTGCTCCTCGGGCTTGACGCGGTCGAGGATGTTGCGCAGCCGCTTCCGGGTGTCGTCGGGCAGGCGCTTGGAGATGCCGTATGTCCGCGAGTTCGGGATCAGCACGACGAACCGACCCGGCAGCGAGACCTCCTGCGTCAGGCGCGCCCCCTTGGCGCCGATCGGGTTCTTGGTGACCTGGCACATGATCATCTGCCGCGGCCGCAGGATGTCCTCGATGCGGGTGTTCTTGTCGGACTTGCCCTTGTCGAGGATGTCCTCCTGGTCGTACTGCACGTCCCCGCGGTAGAGCACCGCGTTCTTCGGGGTGGCGATGTCGACGAAGGCGGCCTCCATGCCCGGCAGCACGTTCTGCACGCGGCCGAGATAGATGTTGCCGTGGATCTGGCTGATGTCGTCGGCCGGGCGGCTGACGTAGTGCTCGATCAGGCTGCGTCCCTCGAGCACCGCCACCTGGGCCATCCCTGACCGCACTTGGACGCACATGAAGAAGCGCCCGATCGGTCGCCCGTTGCGCTCACGCCCGCGGCGCTGCTCGAACAGATCGGCATCGACCGGTACCGCCGCCGGCTTCGGACGGCCGCCGCGCCGACGCTTGCGCTGCCCGTCGGGTTGCGCGGTGTCGGGCGAACCGATCGACGCCGCGCTGGCGCCCGTCGCCGCTGCGTCAATCTCGGAGCGGCCGACCCCGCGACGGCGCTTGCGGCTGCCGCCGGCCGACTTGGCGGTCGACGATCCGTTGCGAGCCCCGGTTGCCGCCTTGCCGACGACGGCCGGTCCGGGCGGTGGCATCGCCGGCACGAACGGAGCTCGCGTGTCACCGACCTTGGGCTTGCGCACGAGGGCTTTGTCCGCGGCCTCGGGGTCGGTGACGCGCCCCTCGCGGATGGGTTCGGGGAGCTCGTCGGGTTGCGCCGAGATGGCGGCGTCGTCGAGCGTGACGTCGGCGGCGTCGTCTGGGCGCTTGCGGTTCTGGCCGCCTCGCGAGCCGCGTCGGCGCCGCTTCACGGCACTCGAGCCGCCTGCGGTGTCTTCGCCGTCAGATCGCTGACCGGCCTCGGCGCCAGCTGCGGCGGCCGGTGTCGCCGGCTCGGTGGGTCCGCCGGCGGACATGTTGGAGTCGTCCATGGTGGTCCTTTCTCACACGAGCACCCCACGGGGGCTCGTGTCCACAACGGCCGGCTGCGCCAACCCCCGCGTCCGGGTCGAAACCCGGATGTCGCACGGAAGCAGCTCGCGCCGTTCGCCGTCGTGGTCAATCCATTGGTGTGTACGAAGCACCCGCACGTCGAGTGGATCGACGTGCGGGTAAGCCAGCCGGGCGAGTTCGCTGGGTCGCAAACCGCGCCCGGTCGTGGCGATGTCGGCGATCAGCCGACCATGGTTTTCGGTCGGGACGCGCAGATCGAGGATCAACGGGCGCACGTTGTCGGCGCTCCGCTTTCCCTTGCGTTCCCGGTCGAGTGGTAGCGACGCCGCGTCGAGCAGGCGGCATGCGTCGCGGTGGTGTCGGCCGTCGAGCGCCGGAGCCCACAGCTCCCACGTGCACGACGTCACCACTTCTTGCAGTGACCCGCCGGTGGGCGGGCGTTCAGCGGCGACGAGCACGTCGAAACCGTCGGGGAGCACCGCCGTCAGCGTGGCGGGCAGATCGGACACGTCGTCTGCGGTCACGTCTTCGGCGAGGTCGACGTCGATGTACTCGGCGATCGACTCGGCGCCGGTCGGCAGGGCGAGCCCGAAGCTGATCCGCGGTCGCGGCGTGAAACCCTGCGACGACGCGACCGGTAGTTGGGCGCGGCGCAGCGCTCGCTCCCACACCCGCGCCATGTCTCGATGGCTGGTGAACCGGATCTTGCCGAGCTTCGTCGCCCGCAGCCGCACTCTCTTCATACGCTGACCTCGACCTTGATATCGGAAGTGTGGCGGGTCGGCATGAGCGCGACGGGGATGTCTCCGCCGCGGGCGAGGTTCTGGCCGGTGCCCTGGCTTCCGCCCGCGGGCGGCAACGGGGAGGCGACGACGTGCTCGATCGCGTAGCCGGTGCACACCCCGCAGTCGTAGCACGGCGTCCAGCGGCAGTCCTCCACGCCCGATCCGGCGAGCGCGTCCTGCCAGTCGCCCCACAGGAAATCCTTGTGCAGCCCGGCCGTGAGGTGGTCCCACGGCAGGATCTCGTGCTGGCCGCGGTGGCGGTGGACGTACCAGTCGAGCGAGAGCCCCTCCGCCTCCATCGCTCGCTGCCAGCGGCCGAGGTCGAAGCACTCACCCCACTCCTGGAACACGCCGCCCTCGCGCCATACCCGCTCGATGACGCCGCCGATGCGGCGGTCGCCGCGGCTGGCGATCGCCTCGGCGACGGTGGCCGCGGGGTCGTGCCACTTCAGGTTGACACCGCCTGCCTTGCGGGTGGCGTTGCGCACGAGATCGACCTTGCGCTGCAGTTCGGTCTCGGTGTTCTGGCCGAACCACTGGAACGGCGTGTGCGGCTTGGGCACGAACCCGCCCAGGCTCAGCGTGACCGACGCACGCGGCGTGTGGCGCTTGCCGATCGCAACACAGTTGCGAGCGAGTTGGGCGATGCCGACTGTGTCGTCGTCGGCCTCGGTCGGCAGCCCGGTGAGGAAGTAGAGCTTCATCCGCGACCAGCCCTGCTGGAAGGCGGAGTCGACGGCCCCGTACAGATCCTCCTCGGTGATCAGCTTGTTGATCACCTGCCGCAGTCGCCACGAGCCGGCTTCCGGCGCGAACGTCAGGCCGCTGCGGCGACCGCCGCTGACCTCGCCCGCGAGCCCGACGGTGAAGGCATCGACGCGCAGCGACGGCAGGTTGACGGTGAGACCGCCGGTGCCGCAGGCGCCGTTCGCGCCCGATGCTTGATCGGCGATGATCCCGCCGATCAGCGATTCGATGCCGGAGAAATCGGCGGTCGACAGCGACGTCAGGCTGACCTCGTCGTACCCGGTGCGACGCAGGCCGTCCCGGATCATGGTGCGGAGCTGGTCGGCCGGGCGTTCGCGCACAGGGCGCGTGATCATGCCTGCCTGGCAGAAGCGGCAACCGCGGGTGCAGCCGCGGAAGACCTCGACGTTGAGACGGTCGTGGACGACCTCGGTCAAGGGCACGAGTTGGTTGCGCGGGTACGGCCACGCGGCGAGGTCCTCGACGGTGCGCTTGTCGACGGTTGCGGGCACGTCGGCGAAGCGCGGCCGGACGGCGGCGATGTCGACGCCGTCGTACGTCACCTCGTACATCGACGGGACGTAGACGCCCTTGATCTTCGAGAGCTCGCGGAGAAAGCTCTCGCGGCTGGTGCGGCCCGACGACTTCCAGTCACGCACGAGCACCGTGATCTCCGAGACCACTTCCTCGCCTTCACCGAGTACGGCGGCGTCGATGAAGTCGGCGAGCGGTTCCGGGTTGAAAGCGGCGTGCCCGCCGACGATCACCAGCGCGTCGTCGGGCCCGCGGTCGCGCGCGTGGAGTGGTATGCCGGCGAGGTCGATCATCTCGAG
>DASQTR010000369.1:0-3538 GCA_035641795.1 Ilumatobacter sp. | reverse complement strand
AGTACTGATGGCGCTCTCCACTCCCGCCTCGATCGGCGGCGGCACCGCCGCCGACATCACCAGAGCGCTCACGCGCCGGCGGGTCGACGTCAAGAGCAAGATCGTCGAGTTTCTCCTGCTGGGATCGCTGGCGTTGACCTTGCTGGTGCTGCTCGTGTTGATCATCGATCTGATCCAGCGCAGCTGGTCGGTATGGACCGATCAGCCGTGGAGCTTCCTCACCGGAAACCTGAACTCTCAGAACGCGGCGGCGGGCGGGATCGGTCAGGCGATACGAGGCACGATCGTTCTGTCGATCATCGTGGTAGTGGTCGCATTCCCGCTGGGGGTCGCATGTGCCGTGTACCTCGAGGAGTACGCCGGACGTTCGCGGTTCGCGAAGATCACCCGGATCAATGTGCGGAACCTCGCCGGTGTCCCCTCGATCGTCTACGGGATCCTCGGGCTGGCGATCTTCGTCAAGGCGATGGGCGACGTCACCGGTGGCAGCAGCGTGCTCTCCGGCGGCCTCGCGCTGTCGGCCCTGGTCCTGCCGATCATCGTGATCACAGCCTCCGAGGCGCTGCGAGCGGTGCCGCGCAGCATCCGCGAAGGTGCGTTGGGGGTGGGGGCAACGGAATGGGAGACCGTGCGTAGCCATGTATTGCCTTCGGCTGCTCCGGGCATCCTCACGGGCACGATGCTCGCGTTAGCCCGTGCGGCCGGGGAGGCCGCTCCCATCCTGCTCGTCGGTGCCGCCACCGGGCTCCTCCGAACCGGCCAGCAGAGCATCCTCGAGCAGCTCCAGGGCGGGTTCACCGCTCTGCCCGTGGTCATCTTCTCCTATGCACGCCAGCCCTCCGAGGATTTCCGCGCGCTCACGGCCGCCGCCTCGCTGGTGTTGCTCATCGTCGTACTCTTGATGAACGGGATCGCCATCTGGCTGCGCAACCGGTATGAAAAGAAGTGGTGAACTGATGGAAGCGAAACAGACGGTGCCGGAGGCGAGGATGGAAGGCCCCCACATAGAGCTTTCGGCGCTGCCGAGAGAGGACGCCCGTCCTGTGACCGACGCGCAAGCGGTGGTGTTCGAAGTGCGCGACCTCGCCGTGTACTACGGCGATTTCCGCGCTGTGCGCGACGTCGATCTCGACATCCGCAAGAACGAGATCACCGCTTTCATCGGGCCGTCCGGGTGCGGGAAGTCGACCGTGCTGCGGTGCTTCGACCGGATGAACGATCTGATCGAGTCGGCGCGTGTCGAGGGGACGATCCTCTATCACGGCACCGACCTGTACGGCAGCAGAGTGGACCCGGTCGAAGTGCGCCGGCGGGTCGGCATGGTGTTCCAGAAGCCGAATCCGTTCCCCAAGTCGATCTATGACAACCTCGCCTTCGGCCCTCGGGTCAACGGCATCAAGTCCAGGTCCCAGCTCGATGACATCGTCGAGCACTCGTTGCGTCGGGCGGCGCTCTGGGAGGAGGTCAAGGACCGGCTGAAGGCGTCGGCGCTCGGCCTATCGGGCGGCCAGCAGCAGCGGCTGTGCATCGCCCGCTGCATCGCCGTCGAACCCGATGTGATCCTGATGGACGAGCCGTGTTCCGCTCTGGACCCGATCGCCACCGCCCGGATCGAGGAACTGATGAAGGAGATCGTGTCGGAGTTCACGATCATCATCGTCACCCACAACATGCAACAGGCCGCCCGCGTCAGCGACCGGACCGCGTTCTTCACGACCGAGCTCAACCCCGACAGCGACCGACGCACCGGCGTGCTCGTCGAGTTCAGTCCCACCACCAAGGTGTTCTCGAACCCGGACGACGAGCGCACCGAGCTGTACGTCACAGGCAGGTTCGGATGAGCGATCTGCGACCCGACTTCCACAACGAGCTCGACGATCTGCGCAACGAGGTGGCTCGCCTCGGGGCATACGTGGTCGAGCTGATCCCACGCGTCACCGACATCTTGTTGCAGCAGGATCTCGAGGGCGCCGAGTACGTCTTGCGAAACGATGCCGGCATCGACGCCAGGGCGACGATGGTCGAGGAGAAGGCCATCACCCTGCTCGCGCTGCAGGCGCCGGTCGCCCGCGACCTGCGACAGATCGCTTCCGTCATCAAACTGGCGCCGGAGATCGAGCGGTCGGCCGACCTGTGCTGCAACGTGTGCAAGGCGGCGCGCCGGATCTACGGCCACGATCTCGACCCGAAGCTGCGCGGCCTGATCCAGAAGATGAGCGATCAGGCGCACAAGGAGTACAAGGAGGCGGTCGAGGCCTACCTGGCGATCGACGGCGTCCGGTCGGCGGCACTGCCTGACATGGATGGACTGCTCGACGACATCCATCGCCAGTTCATCGCCCAGATCCTCGAGAGCCACGCGGCCGGCACGATCGATCTGCAGGTAGCAGTCCAACTGGCCGTGGTCGCGCGGTTCTACGAGCGGCTCGGCGATCACGCCGTGAACATCGCCAACCGCATCCGGTTCATCGCCACGGGCGTGCTTCCCGAGCACGAGGCAGCGCCCGGATCGCGCGACCTGAGCGTCATCGCCAAGGGGTCGCGCGCCGTCGGAGCCGAATGACGCTGCTTCTGATCGCTCTCGCGATCGCCGCTGCGTTCGCCACAGGGTTGGCGATCGGTCGCTCGAGAGAGGTGCACCGGACGGGAGCGGCGACCCGCGACGATCTGGCTCGAACGATCTCGCTCGACGATGTGCTCGAGCGGCATCCGACCGGAATCGTCATCGGGTCGCCGGACGGTCACGTGGAGTACCGCAACGAAGCTGCCCGCCGGCTGGCGGGCACGCACGCCGGAGTCCTGATCGACGAAGCGATCGAACGCCACCTCGCACTCGGACGCGCCGGCACGGTGAGCGATCGCACGATCGAACTGTTCGGTCCTCCCAAGATGGCGTTCGTGGTGTCGGCGCGGCCGTTGCCACAAGGGCGCAGCGTAGCGTTCGTCGATGACATCTCCGAACGGCGCCGCGTCGAGAAGACGCGCACCGACTTCGTCGCCAACATCTCGCACGAGCTGAAGACGCCCGTCGGTGCGCTCGCTGTCCTGGCTGAGACGCTCGTCGACGAGAGCGATCCCGACACGATCGCCAGAGTGGTGACGCGAATGCTGGCCGAGACCGATCGCGCCAGCCGCACGATCGACGACCTGATGGAGCTTTCTCGTATCGAGATGGGCGTGGAGCGCTTCGATGAGTCGGTGCGCATCGCCGACGTCATCCGCGCCAGCGTCGACCGCGTCACCGAACTGGCCGCACAGCACGAGATCACGATCTCGACCCTGGCGCCCGTCGAGGCCGACCGGTTGCACGTGCGCGGTGACCGGCGCCAGCTCGTGTCCGCGGTCGGGAACCTGATCGAGAACGCTGTCAAGTACAGCGAGCCCGGATCCTCCGTGCAGGTACGCGCTCGACGTGGCGACGACTGGGTCGAGATCAGCGTCGCCGACGAGGGAATCGGCATCCCGCAACGCGACCTCGACCGGGTCTTCGAGCGTTTCTACCGAGTCGACCGGGCGCGCAGCCGGTCGACCGGCGGCA
>DASQTR010000368.1:0-5050 GCA_035641795.1 Ilumatobacter sp. | reverse complement strand
GCCGGCCGGCGTACTGGCGGATCGTCTCGAGGAGACGGAATCGGGACACGCCGTCGTGCTCGTCGACCATGACCAGCGACTTGTCGACGAGCGCTCGCAGGGCGACGAGAACGTCGTTGCGAGCGCAGACGGCCTGCGCCGCGTCGAGCGTGAACCCACCACGGAACACGGCGAGACGGCGGAACACTATTCGATCGCGTTCGTCGAGCAGGTCGTGACTCCAGTCGATCGATGCGGCGAGCGTCTGGTGGCGAGCGGCCGCACCACGGATGCTCCGCACCAGCAGGGTGAAGCGATCGTCCAGGCCGGCCACGATTTGCTGCAGCGTGAGCGTGCTGGCCCACGCCGCAGCGAGCTCGATAGCGAGCGGCATGCCGTCGAGGCCTGCGCACAATCGACGCAGCACCACCTCGTCGCCGGCGCCGACGGTGAAGTCGTCGCGAACATGTCGCGCCCGGTCGACGAAGAGGTCGACCGCCTCGGCGGCGACCAACGTGGGCAGCCGCCAGACGGTCTCCCCGGGCACGCCGAGCGGCTCCCGGCTGGTGACGAGCACCGTCACGTCCGGGCACGACGCGATCAGCGCCTCGACCGCCTCGGCGGCCCCAGCGACCACGTGCTCGCAGTTGTCGAGACACACGAGGACCCGGTGGTCGCGCAGGTGCTGGACAAGCGATCGCAGCGGCCCGCCGATCGGATCGATCAGCACGCCGACGCCGGAGGCGATGAGGTTGGCGACGGTCCGCGGGTCGCTGACCGCTTGGAGCTCGATCCACCACACTCCATCGCGCCAGCGATCGCTCGCCGCCGCGACGTGGGCGGCGAGCCGGGTCTTGCCGGACCCACCGCTGCCCGTGATCGTGACCAGTCGCTCACGGCCCAGGAGCTCGTCGACTGCAGCCAGTTCTGCCTCACGGCCGACGAAAGTCGTCAGCTCGACGGGCAGGTTGTTGGCGATGCGGTCGAGCGAACGCAGCGGCGGTGACGGGGCGTCGTCGCCGCCAGCCCGGAGTTCGTACACGCGTTCAGGTGCCGAAAGGTCACGGAGCCGGTGGATGCCCAAGTCACGCAGCTCGAACGTCGCCGGGGGTTCGGAGATGATGTGTAGCGCCGAGAGCGACGACAGGAGCACCTGGCCTGGGTTGGCGACGGCACGAAGGTGTTCCGCGCGACGTGCAGACGTGCCGGTGTGTACGGCGATCCGTTCGAGCGGCGCCCGCTCGTGACGCTCGAGCGCCGCCGCAGCTCCGTCGATGGCCCGTGCGAACTCGTCCGGCCCCTCGCCGGTGACGACGAACGTCTTGGTGGGCATGGCCACGGGCGGACGTAGTTGCTCCACGATCGGCCAATTCTGGCCGAAGATCGGCCACCTGGCAGATGTCTCGAACGTCGCGTAGCGGGATCGTGACCGTCAACCGGATAGATCCCCCAGATCACGAAGGAGCAGGTTCGTGACTACCCTGATCGCCGACCTGGCGATGTCGCTCGACGGCTTCGTCGCCGACACCAACGACAACCCGAACGAGCTGTTCGGCTGGTACTTCGGCGGCGACGTTGAGGTGCCGACACCCAAGCCGGGCTTTTCGTTCCGAGCTCCCGAACCGAGCGCTCGCGTCCTGCGGGAGGGCATTAGCAATATCGGTGCCCTGATCGGCGGCCGCCGCTACTTCGACCTCGCCGACGCGTGGGGTGGGAATCACCCGATGGGTGTGCCCACGTTCATCGTGACGCACAGCGTGCCGGACGGCTGGCCACGAGCGGATTCGAACATCAGGTTCGTGACCGATGGCCTCGACAGCGCCGTGGAACAGGCCAAGGCCGCTGCGGGCGACGACAAATTCGTCGGCGTCGCCACCCCGAGCATCATCCACCAGCTGCTCAACGACGGACAGCTCGACGCCGTCCATGTCAACCTCGTGCCCGTGCTGCTCGGCGCCGGCGTGCCGTTCTTCGCCAACCTCGCCGATACGCCGGTCCGGCTCTCGGACCCGGAAGTGGTTGAGAGCAAGGGCGTCACGCACCTGACCTACACGGTCCTCAAGTGACCGATCATCCCCGAAAGGCGGCCGCAATGGAGCTCAAGCTCGAACTCGTCCCTATCCCGGCCCGCGACATCGACCGGGCCAAGGCGTTCTACGCCGACAAGCTCGGCTTCAACGTCGACCACGACGTGCAACCGACCAGCGCTGTGCGTGTCGTGCAGCTCACACCGCCGGGCTCGGCGTGCTCGATCTGTCTGACCCGCGGCCTCCCTGCGCTCGACGGCGAGCCCGGGACGACCCGCGGCCTGCACCTCGTCGTCGACGACATCACCCAGGCCCGCCAGCATCTCGTCGACAACGGCGTCGACGTCGATGAGGTCATCGAGCTCGGTGGGATGCACTACGCCGGGATCATTGACCCCGATGGGAACACCTGGACCTTGCAGCAGATCAATCGCTGACCGACGGACCAGTACTTCCCAGCACTCACCGGTAGCCGACACGGGCCCGACGCTGGATCAGACGATGACGGTGTTCGCCCGCTCCGGCTTCTCGGTCGTGTCCCTCGAGCGGGTGCATGAGCGGCGGTATGGCAGCCTCACCAAGTGGGTCCAGCGGATCCAGGCAATTGCGACACCCGGACTCCACGTTGGTTCCCTGGGCGATTCCGAGTTCGCCGAGGGCCTCGCCCTTTGCGGGCCGATGCCGAAGCGGGAAGCCCGTACCGCCGATCGGCCTTGATCTCATGGTGTTGCAGAGTCCCAACCAATGACGAGGCCTTCCTCGTCGACTCCTGGCCGGCGACGACAGGCGCTGGACTGTCACCGCCTCAACAGCCGATGGGCGGTTGGATGGCGCCCCGCGGCGTGGTGGAGAAAGTGATCTTCGGCGATGTGAGCCTAGGTCAGCCCCAGATGATGCAGGTGGGGTCGTGGTTGATCTCGTCGGGGAGCTCGTCGACGGGGCCGGGGTCGATGTCGTCGTAGCGGTGCCAGCGGCTGTTGCGGTCGGCCCAGTACAGGGTCCAGGCGTGGCTGGCGGGGTCGTAGCGCAGCTGAGCAACCGGGACGCGTGACCAGTCGGTGAGGTTGGGGTGCCAGGGTGGCCGGCAATCGAAGATGGTGACCGATTTGCCGCGGACGTTGGCCTCGACGCGGGCTTCGTCGCGGACGTGGCCCGGCACCCGGCTGTCGCAGAACTGGCGGATGCGGGCGAGGTCGAGGTCGGAAACGGTGGGCATCGGCGCAACGGTAGGGGTGGCTCAGCCGGCGAGTCGGCGAAGGGCCCGTTTTCGTCGCGGGGAGCTGGATCGGGTCGGTCTGGCGGACCCGGGCCATGGAGGTCTCCGAGAGTAGCGGCGCTCGGCGACGGCCCACTCGTCGTGCTGCTCGACGATCACCGCGGTGACCAGCCGGTCGATCGCGGTGTCGTTCGGGAACCCGCCGACGACATCGCAGCGGCGCTTCACCTCCCGGTGGAGCCGCTCGAGCGGGTTGGTGGATCACACGTTGCGCCAGTGCTCGAGCGGGAATGGAGCGAAGGCCAACAGATTCTCGCGGCTGTCTGTGAGCATCGCGGCTCGAGCACGGTGCAGATCCTCGACACCTCCGACTTGGAGATCCCCGAGCTGGCGCCAAGGGCGGCCACCAGGTCATCGACCTTGCGGGTCGACACCCCAGGCACGTAGGCCTCCATCACCACTGCGAACAAGGCCCGATCGACGGGACGTCATAGGCGGTTGCACCTCGACCTGCTCGGCACTGACAACACACGCGCCTAGAACTCGGGAGTCGAGGCGCCACTCAGTTGGCCGTGGATCGCAGCTTCTCGAGCTGAGGAAGCACGTACTCGATGAAGTGTTGAGTCGGGTTGCTGTCGCCGATGTTCGCCCGCACAAGATGACCGCCTTTGGCCTCCGCAGCGGCCCATAGCTCTGCCTCGGTCTCCGGGCCCACAGAACCGCCTGCGACAACAGCGAACAGAATGTCTTGTGCCGTTATCGCTGCCATCGCTTCGTCACGGTTGAATGTGCCGGTCGCGTCGAAGCCGGCCGATTCGAGCACTCGCAGCGCCTGTCCCATCTTCGCTCGCGACCGGCCAACTACGACGACATGACCTCTGCTGGAGTGGTGAGGCTCGCGGTCATCGTCAGCCATCGTCCCTCCTCGGAGCGACAACACGCTTCGCACTGTCGATCCGTGAGGGTCGCTCCATCGCTGAGACGTCGCGGACCCCGTGCGTTGGGCTGCTGCCCATCACATTGCTCGTGCAGTACTCGGCGATTGCGTCGACCGCGGGGTTGATGAGGCGTGGCTCGTCGTAGAAGTCGATCTGGCCCTGCGACTCCAGCCACAGCTCCGCCTTTGGCGTGTCCACCGTGGCGTAGAACTTGCGGGCCAGACGTGGGGCGAGGGCGTGCTCGGAGTGGACGAGGAGGAACGGCACCCGAATCCGGGCCGCCGCCTCCTGCGCGTCGAACGGTGTCGTATAAGCCAGCGACTGGACGGCGAAGCCGTTGACGTAGTTGCCAACCGCGCCTCGCGGCGTGCCGTAGAACTCATAAGCCTCGCGCAATGGCATCGCCACGTCACCGCCGTCTGGCGCGACCGCCCGGATGGTCTCGGTCTCGCCCGTGTCGCGCCAGCGCTTTTCGGCCGCGAGCCCGCGGGCGATCGCCGCCTGGTAGGCGTCGGGGGATGATTCGGCGAACGCGGCGGCGTCGGAGTAGTACCCGGCGACACCAGCGAAGGCGCACAGCCGCCGGTCGTCGGCAACCGCCCTGACCATGTACCCGGCTCCGGCGCAGACACCGACACCCACCACGGGCAAGTCGCGGGTGCGCTCGTCAGCACCCAGCGCCGTCACCGCGGCACGCACGTCGTCCGCCTTGCCCGCGGGCTGCTCGAACTGGCGCGGCTCGCCATCGCTCTCTCCGAACGTCCGGTGGTCGAAGGCGAGGGCGGCGAAGCCTCTCTCGGCCAACGCGCGCGCGTAGGCGCCCGTGGCCTGCTCCTTGATCGACGTGAGCGGACCGGTTGTCACCACAGCCCCGAGCGGCTGCTCCGCTG
>DASQTR010000367.1:0-3759 GCA_035641795.1 Ilumatobacter sp. | reverse complement strand
GCGGAGTCGACCGCCGAGGCCGCGACGGCCGAGGACACGGGCGGTGGAGAAGAGACGGGCGGTGGGGAGGACGCGCGCCAGCTCGTGATCGCCCGCGACATGGACGTCAACTCGCTCGACCCGAGCCGCAGCTACTGCGATACGTGCCAGATCTTCAACACCGCGGTCTACGAGACGCTGATCACGGTCGACCCAGCCGACCCCAACACCCTGGAGCCCCGCCTGGCGACGGAGTGGGAGGCGAGCGCAGACAGCACCCAGTTCACCTTCACGCTCGACCCAGCCGCCACCTTCGCCGACGGTTCGCCGGTCGAAGCCGCAGACGTCAAGTGGTCGTGGGAGCGGCTCGCCAACATCCAGGCGCCGGCGTCGTACCTGATGTCAGGATTGGAGTCGATCGAGGCACCCGACGCGAGCACGGTGATTGTGACCTTCGCCGCGCCCAACTCCGCGTTCCTGCCGATCGTCGCCGCGCCCTACATGGGAATCATCAACACCGAGGTCGCCGAGGCGCAGGGTGCATCGGCAGGCACCGACGCCGCGACCGACACTGCCGAACAGTGGTTCCTTTCCAACTCCGCGGGTAGCGGCCCCTACCAACTCGAGTCATACACCGAGGGCGAGTCCCTCATACTGTCCCGCAACGACAACTACTGGGGTCCGAACAAGCCGGTGTTCCCCGAGGTGACGTTCGCGCAGGTGAAGGACGCATCGTCACAGCTGCAGCAGCTCCAGCAGGGCGACGTGGACATCGCGATGCAGATCTCGTTCGACTCGGTCAGCCAACTCGAAGGCGACTCGAACGTTTCGGTCGAGATAGTCGACTCGTTCAACTTCGTCTACATCGCGCTCAGCCCCGGCGCCGTCGGCGCCGAGAACCTTCAGGACGTCACCGTCCGGAACGCGATCCGCTCGGCGATCGACTACGACGGCGCGATCGACGCGCTTGTGGCGGGAAATGGCAAGAAGCAGGCGTCGCCGATACCCAACGGGTTTCTCGGCAGCGCCGATCTGCCCCTCCCGGAGTACGACCCCGAGGGCGCTCAGGCGGCGCTCGAGGCAGCCGGGCTCGGCGACGGCTTCTCGCTCGACGCCACGTATCCCGAAGCCAACGTCTACGGCGTCGACTTCAGCCTCATGATGCAGAAGATCCAGCAGGACCTCGACAAGGTCGGCGTCCAACTCGAGCTCACGCCCGTCCAGTTCCCCGAGTGGGCGGAGAAGATCGACTCGCAGGGAATCCCCGTGACAGCGGTCTACTTCGCACCCGACCACACCGACTCGAGTCAGTACGTCCAGTTCTTCGGCATGATCCCCGATTCGTCGTGGTCAGGCAGGGCCGGCGGAGGCTCCCAGGGCGAGCCGATCATCAACCAGGAGGAGGTCGATCTGTTGGCCGAGGCGCTGGCCTCGTCGGGCGACGCCAAAGCGCAGAGCTACACCGCGCTCGGCCAGATGATGATCGACGACGCTGTGATCATCCCCATCGTGAATCCGCAGCTGATTCTTGCCAATGCGTCGGACCTCACTGGCATGCACTACAGCGCTTGTTGCAACCTCGACCTCGGCCGGCTCGGCGTGTCCGGCTGAGCGGCGAGGTAGGCGCCACCGCGACGCGTGCGGTACTACGTCCTACGCCGGCTTGCGGCGGTGCCGTTCCTCCTGCTCGGCATCGTCACCATCGCGTTCCTCATCTCGCGGTTGATACCGGCTGATCCGCTGATCTCCATCGTCGGCGAGCGGCAGATGGACAACGAGGAGGTCGTGGCCGCCGCCAAGTCCGAGTGGGGCTTGGACGGCACGATCGCCGAGCAGTACGTGACCTATCTCAAGAACCTTGCCCACGGCGACATGGGCACGTCCTTCCGCACGCGCCAGGGCGTCACCGATGACCTCCTCGACCGGATGCCGGCGACGCTCGAGTTGACCTTCGGTGCGCTGCTCGTCGGCGGCGTAGGCGGTGTCGCCATCGGCGCCTTCGCGGCACGCCGTCGAGACCGGCCCGCCGACCACATCAGCCGCACCTTTTCGCTGCTCGGGTCGTCGCTCCCGGTGTTCTGGACCGGGCTGGTGTTTCTCTCCGTGCTGTACGCCCGGCTCGGCTGGTTCCCGGGTCCAGGGCGATTGCCGGCACGCGTCGATCCGCCAGATCACGTCACCGGCTTTTACACGGTCGACTCGCTGCTCGACGGCAACTTCGAGCTGTTCAAGGACTGCCTGTTCCGGCTCGTGCTCCCCTGCTTCGTACTGGGCTGGGCGTACATGGGTCAGATCTCGCGGCTCGTGCGGGCGGCGATGCTCGACGAGATGAGCGCCGACTACGTCCGTACGGCTCGCGCCAAGGGTCTCGCCGAGAAGCGGGTGATGCGCCGTCATGTGCTGCGCAACGCGTGGCTGCCGACGCTGACGATCCTCGGCTTCTCATTCGCCCAACTGCTGACGGCCTCGGTGCTGACCGAGACCATCTTCCAGTGGAATGGGATCGGCTCGTACGCGGTCCAAGCCACCAACGACCTCGATTACCCGGCGATCAACGGCGTCGCCCTGTTCGCCGGCTTCGCATTCCTGATCGGGAACCTCGTGACCGACCTTCTGTACGCCTACGCCGACCCGAAGATCAGGCTGGCCTGATGGCTCGCGGGGTCCCGAACACCTGGACGCGGCCGACGATGATCACCGGCTTGGTCGTGGTCGGCATCTGGGTGCTGGTCGTCGTGACGGTCCCGTGGTGGGCGCCGTACGACCCGCTCGACGCTGTCGGGGAACGGCTGCAGTCTCCCTCGTGGAAGCACCCTGCCGGCACTGACGCGCTCAGCCGCGACGTCTTCACACGTGTGCTCTACGGGGCGCGGCAGACGATCCCGATATCGCTGATCGTTATCGTGAGCGCGGTGCTGATCGGGAGCACGCTGGGTGCCATCGCCGGCTTCCTCGGCGGCTGGGTCGATCAGGTGGTGATGCGCACCGTCGACATCACGCTCGCCTTTCCGCCGATCTTCCTGGCGATGGCAGTCAACGCTGCCTTCGGCAAAGGACTGAAGAATGCCTGTATAGCGATGATCATCGTGTGGTGGCCGATCTATGCGCGCTTGATGCGTGGTCAGGTGATATCGATCCGGCACCGCGAGCATGTGGCGGCGGCGATCTCGATCGGCGCCACACGCACACGGACGCTGCGCAAGCACGTGGTGCCGCTCTCGTTCACGCCTGCTCTCATCAACGCCACGCTCGACCTCGGACAGGTCGTGATCCTCACCGCCACGCTGAGCTTCATCGGTCTCGGCGCCAAGCCGCCGTCGCCCGAGTGGGGGGCGTTGATCAACGACGGCGCCCAATACTTCTACCAGTGGTGGATCGGTGTCGCCCCGGGCATCGCCATCCTGACCCTCGGCATGGCGTTCAACTTCATCGGCGACGGGCTCCGCGACCACTTCGACGTCAGGGCCCATCGATGACCGAGCCGGTACTGCTCGATGTGCGCGACCTGCACGTGCGCTTCGCCGTTCGCGCCGGCGAGGTGCACGCGGTACGTGGCGTCGACCTGTCGGTGAATCGTGGCGAGGTGGCGGCGATCGTCGGCGAGTCGGGTTCGGGCAAGAGCGCCACGATGCTCGCCGCGCTTGGACTGCTCGACGCCAATGCGACTGCAACGGGCTCGGTCAAGCTCGACGGGATCGAGCTGATCGGCGCGCCCGAAGGCGTGCTGCGGCGCGTTCGCGGCGGACGGATCGGAATGATCTTCCAGGAGCCGATGACCTC
>DASQTR010000366.1:0-27466 GCA_035641795.1 Ilumatobacter sp. | reverse complement strand
GGTTTCGGTCACGATCACGACGCCGGGGTCGACCTCGTCGAGCCACGCCCGCAACAACTCGATCACGTCGTGGGTCTCGGGCAGGTTGATCGACGGCGACCCTTCGACCTTCCAGAGATACGCGACCGCGTCGAGCCGGATCGCCGTCGCGCCCGCGGCGCGATAGCGCAGCAGGATCTCGAGCGCGGAGAGCAGCACGTCGGGGGTGCGGTAGTCGAGGTCGACCTGGTCGGCAGAGAACGTCGTCCACACGTGAACCGGTCCGTCGACGCGGTCGAAGCGCGTCACGAGCGGCAGGATGCGCGGCCTCACGACCATGCTCAGGTCCGCCTCGGGGTTGACGCTGCGGAAGAAGCCGTCAAACGGCGGCGCGCCGGCGAGGAACAACTGGAACCAGCTGCTCTTGACCGACATGTGATTGATCACGGCGTCGGCCATCAAGCGCCGCCCGGCGGCGAGCGCGGCGACGTCGTCCCATGTACCGAACGCAGGATCGACCGCGCCATAGTCGACGACACTGAAGCCGCGGTCCGACGAGGCGGGATGGAACGGGAGCACATGCACGCCGTCGACATCCGGCGCGAGGTGGCGATCGATCACCTCGCACAGCGTCACGAGCGTCGGTACACCTGGCTGCCGGAAGCTGTCGGGGTAGGCGATCAGCCACGCGTCCGCTTCCGTGGGAAGAGGAGTCCGGCGCCGCGGTTCGCGTGCCAGCCGGGTCGCCGCCCGTTGCTCGATCCATTCGGCAGCGTCGCCGTACAGGCCACGCAACAACGCCAGGCGATGCTCCGAGCGCGAGCTGCGCCGGTCCGCGTCATCGAGCACGGGTGGTGACACGCTCAGAGTCTGTCCTGAAAGGATGACCTCGTAGGAACGACCCGCACGGTGTCTGACACAGTTAGTGGGGCAGCGAGCGTGCGCTGTGAACGCTGCGTTACGGCGTTTCCGGTTGCACGGCGCGGGGACTACGTTTGGCGCGAGCGCGCAGCGTGTGCGTGGAGCTCGACTGATCGAAGGCCACCGGAACGGGAGGATGCATGGCGGCAACCACGGCGACCGGCTATCTGTCGTTCGACGGTATCGGGATGGTCTTTCCCGACGGCACAGAGGCGATCCGCGACGTGTCGTTCACCGTGGACAAGGGCGAGTTCGTCACGGTCGTCGGCCCCTCGGGGTGCGGCAAGTCGACCCTTCTCAAGATTGCGTCGGGCTTGCTCGAGCCGACCCGCGGCTCGGTGCTCGTCGACCGCGAACGGCTCGGGTACGTCTTCCAGGATCCCACGCTGCTCCCCTGGCGCACCGTTCAGCAGAACGTCGAGCTGCTACCAGAGCTGCACGCGATCGGCAAGGCCGAGCGCGCCGCGCTGGCGAAACGGGCGATCGACACAGTGGGCTTGACGGGCTTCGAGGATCACTACCCGAAGGCCCTGTCCGGCGGCATGCGCATGCGCTGCTCACTGGCCCGAACGCTGACCCTCAACCCGCCGCTGTTCCTCTTCGACGAGCCATTCGGCGCCGTCGACGAGATCACCCGCGAGCACCTCAACGAGGAGACGCAGCGGCTCTTCGCCTCCGAGGGCTTCGCGGGGCTGTTCATCACCCATTCGATCAGCGAGGCGGTGTTCCTGAGCACGCGGGTCCTCGTGATGTCGGCTCGTCCCGGCCGGATCGTCGCAGAGTTCCAGGTGCCGTTCCCCCACCCGCGTAGCCCGGAGCTGCGCTTCGAGCCGGCCTTCGCCCGCCTCAGCGGCGAGCTCTCGCACGCACTGCGAGGCGCCTACACATGAGCATCAAAGAGCCGGTCGACGCCCCCACCGGGGGTGGTGCGGCGGTCAGTGCCGGCGCCGTACCGCATCGTCCTGCGGACGCACCGCCCGCACCCGCGACGACCCGGCGTTGGCGGCAGATCGTCGAAGTCGCCCTGCCGCCGATCGTGCTCGGGCTCGTCATCATCGGCATCTGGTACTTCATCTCGTACGTGCTGCTGGAAGACCGGCGCCGCTTCCTGCTGCGGCCTCCTCATCAAGTGATCGAGAAGGGCTTCCTCGACTGGGAGAACTTCAGCGAGATCCTCGAGGCGCTCTGGACGAGCACCAAGGTGGCGCTCATCGGTCTCGCCATCGCGGTCGTGCTCGGCATCCTGATCGCCGTGCTGATGAGCCAAGCCAAGATCGCCGAGCGGGCGATCTTCCCCTACATGGTCACGCTGCAAGCGATCCCGATCCTGGCGATCGTGCCGCTGATCGGCTTCTGGTTCGGCTACGGCATGAACTCGCGTGTCTTCGTGTGCGTGATCATCTCGATCTTCCCGATCATCGTCAACACGCTGTTCGGTCTCCAGTCCGCCGACCGTGGCATGCACGACCTGTTCACGTTGCACCACGCCAACCGCACCACCCGCCTGCGCAAACTGATGTTTCCGGCCGCGCTGCCGGCGATCTTTGCCGGTCTGCGGATCTCGGCCGGCTTGTCGGTTATCGGCGCCGTGGTCGGCGACTTCTTCTTCGGCCAGGGCGAGTCGGGCATCGGGCAGCTGCTCAAACGCTACGCCGTGCAACTCGACGGTGAGGAGTTGTTGGCGGCGGTGATCATGACGTCGTTCCTCGGCGTGGCCGTGTTCTGGACGTTCGGCTTGATCCAGCAACGCGCGATCGGCAAGTGGTACGAGTCGACGGGCGCAACGTGATTCCAGGTCGCCACCACCACCACCCGCTGCGGCAGCGCATCCCATCAATACCCACCACCATCACCTCACTCCTCCTGGAGGACATATGACACGATCACGATCGATCCGGATCTCGGCCGGCGTGTTCGCCCTCGCGTTGGTCGTCGCCGCCTGTGGCGACGACGATGACGACGACGCGGGCGACGCCGACACCACGAGCGCTCCGGCGACGACAGCTGCGCCCGAGACCGTGCCAGCCGAGGTCACAGAACCGGCAACCACGGCACCGGCGGCGACCGACGCTCCGTCGACCGAAGCGCCCGCCACGACGGAGGCGACGTCCTCCGATACGACGGCGCCGACCGGAGGGTCCGCCGTCGACCTCTCGGCGGACTGCCCCGATCCGCTCGTGATCCAGACCGACTGGTTCGCCGAGTCCGAACACGGCGGCCTGTACCAGATGATGGGTGACGACTACGAGGTCACCGCCGACAACATGCGCGTCAGGGGTTCGTTGGTGGCAGGCGACCAGGACACCGGCATCGACCTCGAGATCCGCAGCGGCGGCCCGGCGATCGGCTTTGAGGCACCGCGTGCCCAGATCTACACCGACGACAGCATCCACATCGCGTACTCGAACATCGACGCCCAGATGCTGGCGTGGGAGGACACGCCGCTGACTGCGATCGTGGCGCCGCTCGAGATCAACCCGCAGATCATCATGTGGGACCCCGACACGTATCCCGACATCGAGACGATCGCCGATCTCGGTGAGGCTGGTGTCACGATCAACATCTTCCCCGGGTTCGGGTTCGCCGACGTGTTCGTCGCGCAGGGCATCTGGTCGCAGGATCAGGTCGACCAATCGTACGACGGTTCGCCGGCGCGCTTCATCGAGGCGCGCGACATCGCCCAGCAGGGCTTCGCCTCGGCCGAGCCGTACACCTACGAGTTCGTCTTCGAGGAGTACGGCAAGCGGCCGGCGTTCCAGCTGCTGCACGACGCCGGTTACCCGACGTACTCGCAGACGCTCTCGGTGCTTCCGGAGAACGTCGAGGGCATGGCATCGTGCTGGGCCAAACTGGTCCCCATCGCCCAGCAGGCCCAGGTCGACTTCGTCAACGACCCGGACCGGGCGAACGCGATCATCGTCGACGCCGTCGAGCAGTTCGACTCCTTCTGGGTGTACGACCAGGGTCTCGCCGACTATTCGGTGCAGACGCAACTAGAACTCGGCCTCGTCGGCAACGGCCCCGACTCGACGCTCGGCAACTTCGACGAGGCCCGCGTGCAGAGCATGCTCGACATCATGCGTGACGCCGGCGCGGAGGTTCCCGACGATCTCACCGCCGCCGAGATGTTCACCAACGAGTTCATCGACCCGAGCATCGGCCTCTGATCGACCGCGGTGTCGGACACCACGCGAAGTGGTGTCCGACACCGCGCCGTCGTTTCGTCAGTCGCGCGTGAACCGCACGGTGCGGCTGCGGTCGAACTCGGTCGACTCGACGAGGCCTACCTGGATCAGGCGGGGGAGCTTGTCGGCGAGCGACGCGTAGATGCGCCGTGCGATCTCCTCGACCGTGGGCTCGCGGTCCCAGACGAGCGGCTGGAGACCCTTCCAGACGCCGACGTCCTCGTGCGTGAGGTAGTGGCCGTGCCACGGCTCGACCGTCGCGGTCAGCAGGTACTCGAGATCGTCGACCGGGTACACCTTGTCGCAGTCGGGGTCACCCTCGACGGTTGCCTCGAGCGTCCAGGCGTGAGTATGGATAAGTCCGTCCACCCGATGCCCCCAGCGGGCGTGGATCGCAGCAGTGATCGTGAGTTTCATCGACTCACATTCTGCCAGCGCGATCGAGGATGACGTGGAGCAGGACGTCGGCGCCGCGTTCGAGATCTTCGGGCGCGGTGTATTCGGCGATGTTGTGGCTGAGACCGTTCACCGATGGCACGAAGATCATCGCCGTCGGGCAGACGCGGGCCAGCATCTGGGCGTCGTGGCCTGCGCCGCTCGGCATTCGCCGCGTCGAGCATCCCAGTGTCTTGGCAACGTCCTCGACGAGATCGACCATGCCTGCGTCGAACTCCACAGGCTCGAACCGTGCGAGTGAGCGCGTCGTCACGGTGACCCGTTCGGCCGACGCCAGGCGTTCGAGCTCGTCTGCCATCCGTTGCTCGGCGATCTGGAGCGTCGGCTCGTCGGTGTTGCGAAGGTCGACCGTGAACGTCGCCAGGGCGGGCACGACGTTGACCAGGTCGGGTGACAGGTCGAGCCGGCCGACCGTCGCCACCTGGGGCTCGCCCAGCTCGGCGGTGAGGTCGCGCACGAAGGTCACGATGCGGGCGGCGGCGTAGCCGGGATCGCGGCGCATCCGCATGGGCGTCGTGCCCGCATGCGCCGACTGGCCGGCGATCGTGACCTCGGTCCACGAGATGCCCTGCACGCCGGTGACGACGCCGATGTCCACACCCTCGTTCTCGAGGATCGGTCCCTGCTCGATGTGGAGCTCCACGAAGCAGTGTGGGAACGCCGTGGAGGGACACGGCACCGGCCCGGCGTAACCGATCCGCGCCAGCTCGTCACCGAGCCGGACGCCGTCGTCTGCGGCGGTGACATCGAGCGCTGTCTCGAGTGCCATCCCGCCGACGTACACGAGACTGCCGAGCATGTCTGGCGCGAAGCGCGCGCCCTCCTCGTCGGTGAAAAACCCGACCGCCACGCCGCGCTCGGTCTCGATCTGAGACGTGATCAGCGTCTCGAGCACCTCCAGGCCGGCGAGCACACCGAGGTTGCCGTCGAAGCGTCCGCCGGTGCGCACCGTGTCGATGTGCGAGCCGGTCATGACGAGCGGCAGGCCGGGGTCGCGACCGGGACGGCTGGCGACGACGTTGCCGATGGCGTCGATGGACAGGTCGAGACCGAGGTCGCGCATCCACGTGACGACGAGGTCGCGACCGTCGCGGTCGGCGTCGGTGAGCGCCAGCCGGGCACACCCGCGCTCGCCCTCGGGACCGTGGACGGCGCCGATCTCGGCCAGCGCCTCGATTCGCGCCAGCAGCCGATCGATGTCGATGCGGGTCACTCGTCGACACTCCACGGACACGAGCGAGCGAGCGCCAGCGAGCCAGCGTCCACAAACGGCGTGCGTGGCCGGGGAACGCAGTCAACGTCCATCAGCGACCGAAGTCGAAGGCGGCGATTTCAGCCAGCGCCTCGGCGAAGGCGAGTACGGCCGCCTCGAACAGCGCCCCACCCTGTTCGGCGGAGGCGTTCGTCGGGTCGCCGATGTGGCCGTCCGGACCAAAGTCGTCGGACAGCCACCCGAAGGCAACCTTGCCGCCGAAGCGCACGTAGCGGTTGGCGGCCAGCTGCTCGGGCACGTTGCGCACGGCGCGCGACATGTCGACCAGATCGGGAGCGAGGTGGAGCATCAACGACGTCTCGTCGGTTCCGCCGTGGACGCCCATGCCGAGCTCGTCGGGCGCTGACAAGCCACCCTGATCTGGCGGCACGCCGGGATGGGTGAGGAACGTCTGCAACCCGTGCGCCAGGCGGACCTCGCGGTTGGCGACGCCCAGCAGCGCCGAGTTGCCGCCGTGCCCGTTGAAGAACACGAGCTTGCGCGCCGGGGTCGTGGCGACGCAGCGGCCGATGTCGTCGAGGACGCGAAGCATGGTGTCGGCGCTGAGCCAGATCGTGCCCGCCGACCATGCATGCTCGTTGGACTTCGTGTAGGCGAGCGCCGGCAGCAGCCAGACGTCGAGCTCCCCACCGACGCGCTCCACGGCGGCCTCGGCAACGCGCTCGGCGATCACAAGATCGGTGCTGAAGGGAAGGTGCGGGCCGTGCTGCTCGATCGCCCCGAGCGGCTGCACCATGATCGACCGCGCGCCGATGCTCTCGGCCAGCTGCGGTGCACGCAGGTCGGCGAGGCGGCGGCTCACGGCCGTGACGTTAGAGCGCGGCTGTGAGCCGGAGAGAATGGGCAGGACAGAATGGGCCGATGCCACGCACGCGGCAGCGAGGCCCGAACGACGACTGCGATGTGATCGTCGTCGGTGCCGGCCACAACGGTCTGATCAGCGCTGCCTATCTGGCCCGAGCCGGCCTCTCGGTGGTGCTCGTGGAGGCTCGCGCCAGCGTGGGCGGGACCGCCGCCAGCGAGTCGTTCGCGGGCGCGACGGTCAACATCTGCAACTGCGATCACCTCACGTTCCGGACGACGCCGGTAATCGAGGAGCTCGACCTCGGCCAGCACGGCTTGCGCTACGAGAACGTCGATCCGCCGAGTCACTTGATGGCGTGGTCCGACGGCGTGCTCTGGACCGCCCACCACGATCTCGAGGAGAACCTCGAATCGCTGGGGCAGGTGCTTCCCCGTGAGGTCGACGGATACCGCGAGTACGCCAAGCACGCGATGCCGGTCGTGCGGTTGATCTTCGAGGCGGCATCGCTGCAACCGAGCCGGGTCGCCCTGACGCGGCTCGCGTTGCGGCGGCGGCTTGCCGGCATGCCCACCTTGTTGGCCTGGAGCCGGCGCAGCGCGGCCGACGTGCTACGCAACTTCTTCGCCCACGACGCACTCACCGGGACCGCCGCCGTGTTGGGCCCGATGGTCTGGGGCGTCAGCCCGGAGCAATCGGGCACGGGGCTCGGCGCGCTCGGCCACGCGATGCGCCACGTTGCCCGTGTCGGTCGACCGGTGGGCGGCAGTGGGGCGATGCCGGAGGCGGTGCTCGCGGCCTACCTCGCGGCCGGAGGCCAGTTGCGCGCCGGGCGACGAGTGACCCGCATCCGCTGCACCGGTGACGACGTTCGGGGCGTGACGCTGGAGGACGGCAGCGAGCTGGATGCGCCCGTGGTCGTGTCGGCATGCGATCCGCATCGCACGTTCCTGGAGTGGCTCGCCGACCCACCAGCGGCGGCGCTGCCGACGGTCGAGCGGTGGCGCCACATCGACGTCGAGGCGGGGTACGAGTCGAAGGTCGACGCCGTGCTGCGCGCGCCACCCATGCTGAAGGCGCTGGGTGCCGCGACCGGCACGACGATCACGGTCGCGCCGTCATTGGCAGAGATCGATCGCGGCCACCGCGAGATGGGGGCTGGGCGCGTGCTCGATCGTCCGGCACTGCTGCTCAACGTACCGACGGTGCTCGACCCGACGATGGCGCCCGCCGATCAGCCCGATCATCACGTGCTGAGCCTCGAAGTGCTCTACACGCCGTACCGGTTGCAGGGTGGTTGGCCGGGGTCGCCCGAGCCGCGGCGGTGGCTCGAGTTGTTCGCGTCGCTGTGCGAACCGGGGGTGCTGGACAGCGTGGCGGCGATGCGCGCCATGACACCAGACGTGTACGAACGCGAGTTCCATCTCCCACTCGGCCACGCGACCAGCTTCTCCGGCGGGCCGCTTGCCGTGTTCCGCAGCAAGCATCCCGAGCTGACCAGCTACGAGACAGCGGTGAGCGGACTGTTCCTGACCGGCGCGGCAACGTTTCCGGGAGCCGGCGTGTGGGGCGCCAGCGGACGCAACTGCGCCGGCGTCGTGCTCGACTGCCTGCGGCACACCTCGAATGGAATGCACCCGAAGGGGGAACGGTTGTACGGTCAAAATCCCCCTTGACGGAAGGACACGCCATAAACGGCTCGATACCTCTGGGTCGATTCGCCGGAATCTCGGTCGGTGCGCACTGGAGCTCAGGCCTCATCGCGATCTTGATCGGCAGCACGCTGCACGGGTTGTTCGGACTGCACGCCGCCATCGTCGGCACGATCGCCTTTCTGATCTCGATCCTGCTCCACGAGTTCGGGCACGCCCTCACGGCGCGGCGCTTCGGCGTCGAGACGGCGTCGATCCAACTCTGGGCGCTGGGCGGCGTGGCTCGGCTGTCACGTGAACCCTCCTCCCCCAAGGCCGAGGGCTGGATCGCCGTCGCCGGACCGCTGACGAGCGTGGCGATTGCAGTCGTCAGCTTGTCAGCGTGGTGGGCGCTGGGCGCCGACGCCAGCAACTCGGAGTTCGTAGCCCTGCTGGCGTGGCTCGGCTTCACCAACGCCGTACTGGCGATCTTCAACCTCCTACCCGGTGCGCCGCTCGACGGCGGGCGCATCGTCAAGGCGGTGCGCTGGGCGATGCACGGCAGCCGCTACCGCGCCATGCGCGAGGCGGGAAGCGCCGGCACGGTGCTCGGCTGGGCACTCGCGGGGCTGGGCCTGGTGCTGTTGTTGCGCGGCCAATCAGGTTTCGCGCTGATGGCGATCGGTCTCTTCGTCGCCATGAACGCCCGCGTCGAGATCGCGGTCGCCCGTGTGGCCGAGCGGATCGAGGGCGTCAAGGTGCGCGACCTGACTTGGTTCGGCGTCGCCGCCGCCGGCACCGACATGGACGCCGACTCGATGCTGTGGGACCGCCGCCGGCTCGGGATGGCGGGTGGCGTGGCCGTCACCGACAGCTTCGGTCGGCCGCAGGGCATCGTGCTCGAGGACGAGATGTGGGCGATCCCCGCCGACCAGCGGCCGTGGGTAATGCTCACGCAACTGATGACACCGGTCGACCGCATCGCCCGCGCCACCCCCGACGAGAACCTCACCGACGTGCTGCCCCGGCTCAACCCGGCGAACCCGGTCGTGACCGTGTGGCAGAACGGCAAGCTGGTCGGCATGGTGCCGCCGAAGAGGCTGCGCGAGCGCCTCGCCGCTAGCGGTGTCTGACACCCGCACGGGTGTCTGACACCGAGCGTTCCCCGGCTCAAAGACGCGGAGCGCTTGGCGTCAGCCACCGCTTCGCGGAGCCAGACACCTTTATCCCCGGAGCCGGACACCTCGTCAGGCGTCGGCCACGTGCCAGTCGCGTTTTGCTACGGGCGGCTTGTCGCTCCACGGGAAGTTGATCCAAAGGTCGGTGCGGCGCCACACGTAGTCGCACTTCACGACCGAGTGCGGCTTCTCGTAGATCACGCACGTGCGCACGTCGCCGACCTTGCCCTCGCAGAACAACTCGACGCTGCGCAACGTGTGGCCGGTGTCGGCGACGTCGTCGGCGATAAGGATCCTGGCATCGTGCAGGTCGACGAAGTCGGGCGCCGGCGGCAGGATCCGCGGCACCTCGAGTCGCTCGTCGACGCCCGTGTAGAACTCGACGTTCATCGTGTACGTGTTCTTGACCGATAGCGCGTACCCGAGCGCGCCACCGATCAGCAGCCCGCCGCGAGCGATCGACAGGATCATGTCGGGCTCGAAACCGTCGTCGGCGACCATCTGCGCAATGCTCCGCGAGGCCTCGCCGAACAGGTCCCACGTCAGGATCTCGCGCTCCTCCGGCATGTACCGAAACCTAGCGGTTCGCCGTGAGAGCCCCGCAACGGCTCAGTCCGCGACTGACCTCAGAACAGCTCAGATGCCGACGATGTCGCGTGGGCGCACCGGCACACGGGCGAGGCGATGCTCCCGTCCTGACTGGCGGAGGGCGTCGCGAATCGCGGCCACGATCGCCGGTGTCGACGAGATGCAGGGAGGCTCCCCTGCCCCCTTGGCGCCCAACGGCGCCAAAGGCTCCGGCTCCTCGATCAGCGACATCACGACCGGCGGCATGTCGAGCATGGTGGGCAACAGGTAGTCGGTAAAGCTGGCGTTGCGGATGCGGCCGTCGATCTGCACGATCTCCTCCATCACCGCCAGGCCCAGACCCTGCGAGATGCCGCCCTCGACCTGACCGGCGACCGACAGCGGGTTGAGGGCGCGGCCGACGTCCTGCGCGGTGGCGACCTGCACCACCTTCACGAGGCCGAGGTCGACGTCGACGTCGACCACCGCTCGGTGGGCGACGAACGCGAACGCGGTGTGGCAGTCGCCCTGTCCGTTCTCGTCGAGCTCCTGTGTCGGTTGATGGTGGAACTCGCGGGTCTCGTCGAAGATCTGGCCGGCGCTGGCCTCGGCCACCGGGACGCGGAGCAGCCCGCCGCCGTCGACGACGTCGGTGCCGTCGATCCTGAGCGAGTCGACGGACACGCCCCGGGTCACGGCGATGTGCTCGAACAGCCGGTCTCGGACGGCGAGGCATGCAGCGTGGACGGCGCCCCCGCTCATCCACGTCTGGCGTGAAGCCGACGACGAGCCGGCCGAGCCGACCTCGGTGTCTGAGCGCTCGAGCACGACCTCGTCGACACCGAGCACCTCCCTGGCGATTTGCGGAGCGATCGTGACGAAACCCTGGCCGACCTCGGACGTGGCGAACTTCAGTCGCACCACGCCGTCGGCGAGCCGGCACCGTGCGGTCGAGTAGTCGTCGAAACCCTCGGAGTACATGAGGTTCTTCATCGCCGCCCCGTATCCGATGCCGCGCACGACGTGTTGGACGTCGGCGGTGCGGCCGGCCCCGCCCGGCAGCCGTATCGGATCGGCGTCGAGCCCCCCGATCGGCTCGTCGGGGAAGGGCAGCGCCTCGGTCTCTCGCAGGCAGCGCTCGACCGGCGCCACATTGCGCAGCACCTGTCCCGTGATCAGCCGGTCACCGGTGCGGATGGCGTTGCGCACCCTCACCTCCACGGGGTCGAGCCCGCACGCCTCGGCGAGCAGGTCGAGCTGCGACTCGTGGGCGAAGCACGCCTGGACGACGCCGAAGCCGCGCATGGCCCCGCACGGCAGATGGTTGGTGCGAATGGCCCAGCCTTCGACGACCGCGTTGGGGCAGCGATACGGGCCCTGGGTGTGCGTGATCGCGTTCAGCAGCACAGCCGACGACGTCGATGCGTACGCCCCACCGTCGAGCACGAAGCGCGCCTCGACCTTGACGATCACGCCTTCGCCACTCGCGTGGTGGCGCATCCAGATCGTCGCCGGGTGGCGGTGGACGTGACCGAGGAAGCTTTCCGCCCGCGAGTAGTGCATGCGCACGGGTCGGCCGAGCCGCAGTGCGAGCAGGCAGGTGTGGACCTGCAGCGAGATGTCCTCGCGGGCGCCGAACGCGCCGCCGACACCGGCCAGCACCAGCCGGACCTGCGCTTCCGGTAGACCGAGGCAGGCGGCGATCTGCTTGCGGTCCTCGTGCAGCCACTGCGTGGCGATGTGCAGTTCGACGCCGTGGCCTCCGTCGTCGGGGATCGCCAGTGCCGCCTCCAGCCCGAGAAAGGCTTGGTCCTGCATGCCGATTTCGTAGGTGCCCTCGACCACGACCTCACCGGTGATCGAGGGGTCCCCGCAGACGATCCGCTGCTGGCGGAGCACGTTTCCCCGGGGATGGATCGGCTCGGTGGCGCCGGCGATCACCGCCTCCGGATCGAGTACCGGCGTCAGCACCTCGTAGTCGACGACGATCGCGGCCAGCGCCCGGCGGCACGTCTCCGGGTGGTCGGCAGCGACCGCCGCCACCGGCTCGCCGACGTAGCGCACGAAGTCGGTCGCGAACACCGGTTGGTCGTGGGCGATCAGCCCGTACGTCATCTGTCCCGGCACGTCGTCGGCGGTGATCACGGCCTCGACCCCGTTGATCTTCCACGCCCGCGAGACGTCGATGCCGCGGATTCGGGCGTAGGGGTGAGGCGAACGCAGCGTGGCGCCCCAGACCACGCCGTCGCCCCCGAGGTCGGACGAGAACGCGAACGAGCCCTGGACCTTGGCGATCCCGTCGGGGCGAACGGGCGAGGCCCCCAGCACATCGCGCTCAGGCGCACGCGTGTCCACTGCGCTCATCGGTTGCTCACTGCCTCACGGCGTGCCACCGCCACCTGTTGCACGGCGGCAAGGATCCGGCCGTAGCCGGTACACCGGCAGACGTTTCCGGAGAGCTCCTCACGGATCTGGATCTCGGTCGGCGCCGGGTTGCGTTCCAGCAGGTCGTGGGCGGCGATGACCAGGCCCGGCGTGCAGAAGCCGCACTGCACAGCGCCGGCCTCGACGAACGCGCGCTGCACGTCGCTCGGCGCGCCGGGCGCGGCGAGTCCCTCCACCGTGACGATCGGCTGGCCCACCGCGGCCGCCGCCAGCACCAGGCACGCGCACACCAGCCGGCCGTCGAGGAGCACCGAACACGACCCGCACTCACCCTGCTCGCAGGCGCCCTTTGCGGCCAGCAGGCCAAGCCGCTCGCGCAGCACGTACAGCAGGTTCTCCCCCACCCACGCGTCGGCGACCTCGTGGTCGACGCCGTTGACATGCAAGGTGTAGTGCTCGCTCACGCGGCGTCACCCTGGAAGGCGCGCTGCAACAGCCGAGTCGACATCACGGCGATCGCGTGCCGGCGGTAGGCGGCCGTCGAGCGGTGGTCGTCGATCGGGCGGCTGGCAGCAGCCGCCAGTTCGCCGAACCGGCGGGCGACATCGGCGGCGACCGTGCGCGCGCCCCAGTCGACGGCCGTGGTGGCGTAGGTCTCAGCCTCGGGACAACGGATGATCGTGGGCGCGACGGATCCGAGCGCCAGTCGCAGTGACTGTGTCGTCACGTCGGCGGCCAGGCAGGCACTCGCCGTTGCGATCACCATCGCGTTGCGCACCCCGACCTTGCTGTATCCCTGCCACCCGTCGAGCAGTTCGAGCGTTATCGACTCGATCATGTCCCCGGGCGCGAGCGCCGTCTGCTTCACGCCGCGCATGAACTCGCCCACCGGCAGCGTGCGGCGGCCGCTGGGTGCCACGAGGTTCACCCGCGCATCGAGGGCGGCGAAGACCGGTAGCCCGTCGCCGGCAGGCGAGCATGTCGCCAGGTTGCCCCCCACGGTTGCGGCGTTGCGGATCTGCGGGCTACCAACCGTTCGCGCCGCCTCGGCGAGCGCCGGCAGCATGGATCGCAACGGCTCGCGCTCAACCTCGGCAAATGTGACCGCGGCACCTAACGTGACGCTCCGCGCCGCTGGATCGAGCGTCCACGTCGACAGCTCGGGCACCTGCGTCAGCGCGATCACGTCGGTGTCGCCGTCCCGCCAGGCGAAGCGGCGATGCCCCTCATTGACCTCGACCAGCACGTCGGTCCCGCCCGCGAGCAACGTCGCCGTGGGGTTCGCGGCCAGCCGCTCGAGCGCCTCATCAATGGAGCGGGGCACGAGCACGGTCACACCACGCGACTGTATTCGACCAGGTTGCGTCACCGCTCTCAGCGTCACCACGACGCACGGCGCGACGCGACGGTTAAGCAGACGTCGAGGGTTGGATGCTGTAACGTCCGTCACATCTCGGCGGGAGGGCCGCCGTCTCACACGGGGAGCCAACGTCGATGATCTCGTCAGGTCGAACGCACTCAGGTCACCGCAGGCGGCTGCTCGTGATTCCCGTCCTGGCGGTGATGATCGCCGCCTCCTGCGGCGGCGACGACGACGACGAGGATGCCGACGAACCCGAGCAGACCGCCGAGGTGACCGAGGAGCAACCCGAGGCCACGGAGGCGCCGACCGCCGAGGAGACCGCAACGGAAGAGGCGCCGGAGACCACCCCGGCCCCGGACGACGACACTTCTGACGGCGGCCCGGTCGTGGAGACGCTCCCGCCGGAGACCGTCCCAGAGCCGGTCCAGGGTGGCACGCTGCGCTACGGGCTCGAGGCCGACGTCGACGGCCTCAACCCCACGACGTCGGCGCTCTCCTCGCCGGGTCTGATGATGTCGAACGCCGTGTTCGACACGCTCACCGCCACCACCGCCGACAACCGGGTCGTCCCCTTCCTGGCGCAGTCGGTCGAGCCGGCAAGCGAGGACTTCAAGGCGTGGACGCTCACGCTGCGCCCCGACATCACGTTCCACGACGGCACGCCGCTCAACGCCGACGCGATCATCGTGAACTTCGAGGCACAACGCGGCGACCCTCTGGTGGGTCTCGCCGTGCGGCCGTTCTTTCCCGAGCAGGGCGCGATCCAGAAGGTCGACGACGTGACCGTGCAGTTCAACCTGCTCGACTCGAACGCCTACTTCCCGGCCACGCTCGCCACGCAGCTGGGCATGGTCGCGTCACCCACGTGGCTCGCCGCCGCGGAGGCAGACCCGACGCTCAACCAGCAGCCGGTCGGAACAGGGCCGTTCAGGTTCGACACGCGCAGCCAGGACTCGGTCACCCGTTTCGTGCGCAACGACGAATGGTGGAACGGTGAGGTGTACCTCGACGCCGTCGAGTTCTACCCGGTGCCCGACACGGCGACGCGTGTCGACCTGATGTTGGGCGGTGAGCTCGAGGCGCTCCAGACCACCGACCCCGACGCCATCCTCACGCTCCAGGACGAAGGGATACCCAACGTCTACGACGACTCGGCCGCTGAGCAGTTCGCGATGATCAACTCGGTCGCCGCTCCGTTCGACGACGTCCGCGCCCGCCAAGCGCTCGCCTACGCGACGCCGCGGCAGACCTATCTCGACCTGATCGCGCTCGGTGTGATCCGCGGTGCCGATCAGCGTTTCATCCCCGAGGATCCCTATCACAACCCGGCCGTCAAGCAGGTCGGCGACGATCCCGACCAGGCGATCGCGCTCGCCACCGAGTACTGCAACGAGCGCGGCGGGGAAACCAATCCCACCACCGGCCAGCCGACGTGCAGCGACGGCAAGATCAACATCGAGCTCCAGTTCGCCGGCCCGGCCGTCATCCAGACGCGGCGGGCGGAGATCCTCGACGAGGGCTGGAGCGCAGCGTTCAACGTCACCTTCGACGAACTGCTCGAGGACGAGCACATCCAGCAGACCGCGCTCGGCCAGTACAACGTCAACCTCTGGCGCCAGTTCGAGGCCGAGGACCCATCGACCGACAACGTGTGGCTGTTGTGCCGCACGATCGGCGGCATCTCGTTGAACTGGCCGCGCTACTGCGACGAGGAGCGCGACGCGCTGCTGATGCAGGCCCAGGCCACGACCGACCAGGCCGAGCGGATCCAGCTCTACCAGCAGGTCGAGCAGATGGTCAACGACGCCTACACCTACATCTTCCTCACCCACACGGCTTGGATGAACGCCTTCACCGAAAACGTGCACGGCGTGTGCGACCGGATCTCGCCAGAGGGCGAGCCGCTCAAGTGCGCGGTTGCCGGAAGGACGTGGTTCCAGACGGTCTGGATCGACTGACCCGGCAGGAGCGCGAACAGCCCTACGAAACGATGAACTACTGGTTGCAACGCATCGGGGTCGCGATCCTCTCATTGCTGGCCGTCAGCGCGCTCGCCTTCGGTGCGATGAACGTGCTCGGCGACCCGCTGTTCAACCTGCTCGGTCCGGTTGCCGGCGACACCACCAATCCCGAGAGCATCGAGAAGATCGACGCCGCCAAGGCCGAGTACCACCTCGACGACCCGCTGCCCGTGCGGTACGTCAAGTGGCTCGGTGACTTCCTCACCGGCGACTTCGGCGTGCAGTTCAGCACCGACGGTCAACCGCCGGTGTCCGAGCTGCTGAAGGAACGCATACCACCCACGTTCATGCTGCTCGTCATGGCACTGACCTTCGCCGCCGTGATCTCGATCCCGTGGGCGCTGTGGGCCGCCTCCAAGGCCAACAAACCGGTTGACCGGGGGTCGACCCTCATGACGTTCCTGCTGATCGCGATGCCGAGCTTCGCGCTCGGCATCCTGCTCAAGTACCTGTTCGCGATCAAGCTCGACTGGTTCCCGCAGCGCTACATCGCCAACGACCCGTTCTGGCAGAAGGTGCACGCACTGTTCCTGCCGGCGCTGACCCTCGCGCTGCCGGCCGCGGCCGTGTATCAACGGTTGCTGCGCAGCGACCTGATCACCACGCTCCAGGAGGACTTCATCCTGATGGCGCGCAGCAAGGGGGTGTCGCGCCGGTCTGTGCTGTTCAAGCATGCGCTGCGACCGTCACTGTTCTCCTTCGTCACCGTGTTTGCGATCAATACCGGGACCCTGATCGGCGGCGCGCTCGTCGTCGAGCAGATCTTCATCATCCCCGGGCTGGGCTCGGCGATCTACGAAGCGGTGGCGCGGGAGGACTTCCCCGTCGTGTTGGCGATCGTCATGCTCACCGCGATCACGTTCGTCGCCATCAACCTCTTCGTCGACGTGCTCTACACCGTGATCGATCCGCGGGTGCACCGATGACCGTTCACGGCGTTCCCCGGCCACGCACGCCGCTGTCGGCCGCTCGCTCGCTGGCGCTCGCTCACTCGCATCAAGGTGTCCCAAGATGACCCAGCCTGTGGACGTTGCGATCACCGAGTCGCCGATCGCTGCCCAGCAGGCGGCCTTGCTCTCCGACGAGGGGGGTTTCACACGCCGGCTCGGCCCGTTCTTCTGGATCGCCGTGGCATGGATCGTGCTCGTCGTCCTGGCGGCGGCCCTCGCACCCTGGCTGCCGATCAAGGACCCGAACGAGAACTACATCGACCGCAGTCTCGGCCGACCGCCGTATTCGCCGTCAACCGAGTTCTGGTTCGGCACCGACGCCGACGCCCGCGACATGTTCTCGCGCACCATCTGGGGCGCTCGCGTCTCGCTCACCGTCGGTTTCGTGGCGATCGCCTGCGGGATGTTGATCGGAGGCTCGTTCGGCGTGCTGGCCGGTCATTTCAGAGGTTGGTGGGACCGCGTCGTGTCGTTCGTGTTCGTCGTGCTGCTCTCGTTCCCCGCACTGGTCTTGGCGATCCTCATCACCACGCTCGTCGACCGCAGCCTGCTCACGATCTCGGCGACGATCGGACTGCTCGCGATCGCCCCCGTCGGGCGACTCGCCCGCGCCACGACGATCCAGTTCAGCGAGCGCGAGTTCGTCGTGGCGGCGCGGACGTTGGGCGCAAGCAATCGTCGCATCATCGTGCGCGAGCTACTGCCCAACGTCGTGATCCCGATGGGCGCGCTGGCGCTGCTCGGCATGGCGGTGGCGATCGTGGCCGAGGGGGCGCTTGCGTTCCTCGGGCTGTCGATCGAGAAGGGATCGTCGTGGGGCAAACTGATCCTGTTCGGCTCCGGACCCCGCGAGCTGGAGGAGTCGCCGTGGGTCGCATTCGCACCGATATCCGTGCTGTTCCTCACCGTCGCCGCGCTCAACTTCTGCGGTGACAAGGTCCGCGCCCACTTCGACGTCAAGGAGACCGCGCTCTGATGCGCGTTCCGATGGTCGTGCGAGGATGAACGTCCATCTCCAGGCCGAGGGCCGAATCGAGTCCGGCGTCCTGCTCGACGTCACGGATCTGAAGACGCATTTCCGCACCGAGCGCGGGTTGGTGCGCGCCGTCGACGGCGTCACCTTCTCGCTCGAACGCGGGAGGTCGCTCGGCATCGTCGGCGAGTCGGGTTCGGGCAAGACGGTGCTCAGCCGCTCGATCATGGGTCTGCTGCCCTCCACCGCGGTCGTCAGCGGGTCGGTGCGATTCGCAGGGCAGGAGATCGTCGGGCTCGACCAGCGCCAGATGCGGCACCTCTGGGGCCGCGAGATGTCGATGATCTTCCAGAACCCGATGGTGTCGTTGAACCCGGTGATGAAGGTCGGCAAGCAGATCATCGAGCCGCTCGAGATCCATCTCGGCATGGGTCGCACCGATGCGCGCGAGACGGCGGTCGAGTTGCTGCGCGAGGTTCGCATCCCCGAGCCCGAGCGACGGCTCAACCAGTATCCACACGAGCTCTCGGGCGGCATGCGCCAGCGCGTGATGATCGCCATCGCGTTGGCGTGCGGGCCGACACTGTTGTTCGCCGACGAGCCGACGACCGCGCTCGACGTCACGGTCCAGGCCCAGATCCTGGAGGTCATCGCCGAGCAGCGCGCCGAGCGCAACATGTCGCTGATCCTCGTCACCCACGACCTCGGTGTCGTCGCCGGGCACACCGACCACATTGTCGTGATGTACGCCGGCAAGATCGTCGAGGCGGCCCCGACCAGGACGCTCTTCGCCGACATGAAGATGCCCTACACCAAGTCGCTGATGCGCAGCATCCCCAAGCTGGAGGACCCGAGCCACACGCGCTTGATGGCGATCGCCGGCCGTCCGCCGGACCTCGTCAATCCGCCGCCAGGGTGCCGGTTCGCGCCCCGGTGCGCATACGCCCGCGACAAGTGCCGTCACGAGCCGCCGCCGCTCACGCCGGCCGCGGGCGACGATCACGTCTACGCCTGCTGGTACCCGGTCGGCTCCCCCGAGTTCGAGGAGCGCGACGCCGAGATCGTGTCCCAACTGGGCATCGGGGCCAGCGCCAGCTGATGGCCGGCACCGGCAAGGCGCATCTACGCGACGGCGACGTCGTGCTCCGAGTCGAGGACCTCGTCGTCGACTTCCCCATCTCACGCTCGCTGACAGTCAGCGCCGTCGCCGGTATCAGCTTCGACGTGCTACGCGGCGAGACGCTCGGGATCGTCGGCGAGTCCGGTTGCGGCAAGTCGACGACCGGACGCGCGGTCATGCAGATCACACCGCCCACCCGAGGTTCCGTCGTGTTCGAGGGAACCGAGCTCACGTCGCTGTCGAAAGCCGAGCTCCGGTCGGCGCGAACTCGCGTCCAGATGATCTTCCAGGATCCCATCTCGTCGCTCAACCCGCGCCGGATCGTCCGCGACAGCGTCAAGGATCCGCTCGAGATCTGGCAGCGTGGAACGCCGGACGAGCGCAAGCAGCGCGTCGACGAGGTGCTCGAGAGCGTCGGCATCGATCCTGCCCGCGCTGCCGAGAGCAGGCCCCACCAATTCAGCGGCGGTCAGTGTCAGCGGATCTCGATCGCGCGCGCGCTCGTGCTCGATCCGACGCTGATCATCTGCGACGAGCCCGTCTCGGCGCTCGACGTCAGCGTCCAAGCTCAGGTGTTGAACCTGCTCGAGGACCTGAAGCGCCAGTATGGGCTGACGCTGATCTTCATCGCCCACGACCTCGCCGTCGTCAAGAACGTCAGCGATCGGGTGGCCGTGATGTACCTCGGCAAGCTGTGCGAGGTGGCGCCCAGCGACGAGCTGTACCGGCGCCCGGCGCACCACTACACCAAGGTGCTGCTCGACTCGATCCCGGTCCCTGATCCGTCCGTGCCGGTGATCGGCACGGCGATCACGGGCGAGCCGCCGTCGCCGGTCAACCCGCCGTCCGGTTGCCGGTTCCACCCACGCTGTCCGGCCGCCACCGAAGTCTGCGTGACGACCGAGCCCAAGATCGAGCAGTTGCACAACGGCCACTTCATCGCCTGCCATCATCCGCTCGAGTCCCCCGTCACGCTCAACGGCGATTGATACGGTCGCCCCGTGGCGGTGCGATCACTGAGACAAACGCTCGCCGCGTACCGCGTCGGGGGTGGCGACCCCACCACCCGGCTCACGGATCACTCGTTCCTGCACGCCAGCTTCACCCCCGACGGGCCGGCCACGCTGTGGCTGCGTTGGTCTCGCGACCCGGCGCCGGTCGACGCCTGCGGTCTCGTCGCGGAGGCGTGGGGACCCGGTCGCGACTGGATGTTGAGCGGGATCGACTCGCTGACAGGGGCCGGCGACCGTCCCTCAGAGGCGACGCAGCACTTCGACGGAGCGCCATCGGCAGTCTCACGTGCGCTACGCGACACGCGCACGATCCACATCGGTGCAAGCCGCAACCTGTATCACGCGCTGCTCCCGACAGTGATCGCGCAGCGGATCACCGGCAACGAGGCATTGCGCCAATGGAGGCGCCTCTGTCGTGCGCTCGGCGCCCCGGCTCCTGGACCGGCCGCGGTCGCTGGCGACCTACTGCTGCCGCCGGCTCCCGACTCGCTGCAGTCGCGGCCCGCATGGTGGTTCCACCCACTCGGAATCGAAGCCAAGCGCGCCCGCGCGCTGGCACAGGTCGCCCGGCATCACGACAAGTTCTGGGACTGGTCGATCACCGGCACGGCAACCGCCGGATCCAGACTGCGCCTCATTCACGGCGTCGGACCGTGGACGGTCGGCTCGGTGCTCGGGCCCGCGCTCGGCGACGCCGACGCCGTGCCGATCGGGGATTTCCACTTTCCGCACATCGTGGCCTGGAATCTCGCAGGGGAAGCGCGTGCCACCGACGCGCGGATGCTGGAGCTGCTCGCCCCTTACCAGGGCCAACGCGGCAGGGTGCTGCGAGCGCTGGTCCGTTGTGGCAAGGGCGCGCCGGCGTTCGGCCCGCGCCGGCGTGTCCTCTCGATCCAGCACCTGTAGCCGCGACGCGCGTAGCACCAGTCGGTACGATCTGGCCTTCGTGTCCCGGCAACTGAAGAGCGACGGCGCCCTGGGACTGTTCGCTGATCGTCTGCTCGCTGCCGAACTGCCTGACCTCCGGCAGCCGGCGCGTGCCGACACCGTGGCGTTCGTGTGCCGCCGGGCGAACCAGATGCCCTCACCATTGCGCGTGGGCCTCGTGTTGGTGTGCACCGGTCTTGCGCTGGCGCAGCGGGTCGCGGGAATCGACCGCACCACGCGCCTCTTGCAGGGCTCCCGCCTACCGCTGCTCGGCGAGCTCCCGCGCATGGTTCGCTCGCTGGGCTTTGCGTACATCTGGGAAACGTGGCCGGACACGTCACCAACCGGCGACGTGGGCGCCGCGCCGCGAGGCTCGGCAGCATGATCGGCTTGTTGGCGGGGTCGCCCCATCACGACTGCGAGGCGCTGGTGGTCGGATCGGGTGCGGGGGGCGCCACCACCGCCGCAGTGCTGGCCGAGGCCGGCCGCGATGTACTGATCGTGGAGGAAGGGAGCTGGGTCGCGCAGGGCGACGTCGTGCCGTTCTCGCTCGACCAAATGGATCGCCAATACCGGTCCGGCGGCGTGACCGTTGCCCTCGGCCGGCCGTCGATCGCCTATACCGAGGGCTGCTGTGCCGGCGGCGGGACGGAGATCAACAGCGGCCTGTACCGCCGGCCCTCGGAGGAGACGCTTGCCCGTTGGCGGCGGTCGACCTCGATCGTGGACTTCGACGACGACGAGTTCTTCGCGATCTGCGACGAGATCGAGAGCGCGCTCTCGGTCCAGACCGTGCCGGGCCGCTACACCGCCGCCAGCACCAAGTTGCGCGACGGCGCCGTATCGCTCGGGTGGCAGCACGACGAGATCCCGCGTTGGATGAAGTATCCGCACGGCAAGGACGCGACGGCCGGCGAGCGTCAGAGCATGACGCGCACGTTCCTACCGCGGGCGCTTGGTGCGGGCGCGCAGATGTTGGTGGAGCATCGCGTCGACCGCCTGATCTCGGACGAACGGCGCGCGTTCCGCGCCGAGCTCACTGGTCCCGATGGTCGCCCTTGTACGATCGATTTCGAGCGCGTGGTCGTCTGCGCCGGCGCCATTCAGACGCCGGCGCTGCTGCAACGCTCGGGATACCGGGGGCTGGTCGGCAAGGGCCTAGCGGTGCACCCGACCGTCAAGCTCGCGGCGCTCTTCGACGACACGGTCAACGTCGTCGACGACGTGCCCGTGCATCAGGTCAAGGAGTTCGCACCCGACCTCTCGTTCGGCGGGTCGGCAAGCCAGCCCGGGCTCGTGGCGTTGGCCCTCACCGACCACTGGCCGGCGATGCGCGACGCGGTGACGTCGTGGCGAAACATCGCCGTCTACTACGCGGCGATCACCAGCGAGGGGCGCGGTCGTGTGACGGCGCTGCCCGGTCTACGAGATCCGCTCGTCACCTATCGCCTGACCGCTCGCGATCGCGCCCTGCTGGGGCAAGGGCTGGCCCGCCTGGCGCTGGCGATGCTGGCGGCGGGAGCGAGCGAGGTCTACCCGTCGTTCCGCGGCGCGCCGATCGTGCGCTCGCGCCGCGACTTGGCGGACGTCACCGGCTCGTTCGAGGCCACGGCGGCAAGCGTGATGACGGTCCACCTGTGCTCGACGGTGCCGATGGGTGAAGACGTGGCCCGCGCCGCAGCCGACAGCTTCGGGCTGGTGCACGGCTCCGAGAACGTGTACGTGAACGATGCCTCGCTGCTTCCCGACGCACCCGGCGTCAATCCGCAAGCGTCGATTATGGCGATCGCGGCACGCAACGCACGCCGGTTGGCGGAGGCGTGGCGATGACGCCGCCGCTGCGAGAGACGCCCGACGCAACGGTCGTCACAGGCGCCGCCGGTTGGCTCGGCTCGGCCATCATGGAGGCGCTGACCCGGGACGATTCGCCGTGGACGCGAACAGGCACGATCCGGCCGCTCGTCACCAATCGTGCCGAAGCGGCGCGGTTGCAGGCACTGTCGCCCGCCGTCGAGCCGGTGATCGGCGACGTCACCGATGCTGCCTCGCTCGAGCCACTCTTCGCCGGCCTGCCGGGCACGATCGACGTGATCCACACCGCGGGTGTCATCCACCCGCGGCGAGCCGCGGACTTCGAGCGGATCAACGCGGGCGGCACGATCACGACGCTCGATCTCGCCCGCAAGCACGACGTCCGTCGCTTCGTGCACGTCTCGTCGAACAGTCCGTTCGGAACCAACCCGCACGCCGGCGACCGCTTCCGCAACGAGGAGCCGTACCACCCGTACTACGGCTACGGGAAGTCGAAGATGAACGCCGAGCTGGCCGTCATCGACGCCGTCGAAGGCGGGCTCGACGCTGCGATCGTGCGTCCGCCGTGGTTCTACGGACCGCACCAGCCGCCGCGCCAGACGACGTTCTTCAAGCTGGTGCGCACGGGCCGCTTCCCGGTCATCGGCGCCGGCGACCAGATGCGTTCGATGGTCTACGTCGGCAACCTGGTCGACGGGCTCGTACGCGCCGAGCTGGTGGCTACCCCTGCCGGGCGTGGGTGGTGGATCGCCGACGCACGACCGTACGCCGTGGCCGAGATCGTCGAGACCGTCGGGCGTGCACTCGCTGCCGAGGGTTTCGACGTGGCGCCGAACCGCATGCGCCTGCCGGCAGTGGCCTCACGTATCGCCGAGTCTGCTGACGCGCTGATCCAGCGCAACGGTCGCTATCACCAGCAGCTGCACGTGCTTGGCGAGATGGGCAAGAACATCGCCTGCGACATCTCTGTGGCGCGCACAGAGCTCGGCTACGAGCCGGCCGTCGCGCTCGAGGAAGGTATGCGTCGCAGCATCCGGTGGTGCGTCGACCAAGGGATCGAGCTGTGACCACCAGCCTCGTCACGGGCGGCAGCGGCTACTTCGGGTCGCTGCTCGTGCAGCGGCTGGTCGCCGCCGGCGACTCCGTGCGGGTGCTCGACATCTCGGACGCCACCGACCGTCCCGCCGACGTTGCGTTCGTGCGCGGCGACATCCGTGACGAGTCGACCGTCGTCAGAGCAGTGGCCGGTTGCGACGTGGTGTACCACAACGTCGCCCAGGTACCACTCGCCAAAGACCCGGCGCTGCTGCGAAGCGTCAACGTCGACGGTACGCGCGTGCTGCTCGACGCCGCCGCGCGCGCAGGCGTCGGCAAGGTGGTGCACACCTCGTCGAGCGCGGTGTTCGGCGTGCCCGAGAGCAACCCCGTGCTGCCGACGACGGTACCCAAGCCGCAGGAGCCGTACGGCCACGCCAAACTGGCCGCCGAATGGGCGTGTCTCGACGCCTGCCGGCAAGGGCTCGACGTGTCGATCGTACGACCTCGGACGATCCTCGGGCATGGGCGCCTCGGCATCTTCGGGATCCTGTTCGACTGGATCGCCGACGGCGCCGACCCGATCGTGCTCGGCGCGGGCGACAACCGTTACCAGTTCGTGCACGCCGAGGACCTCGCCGACGCCTGTATTGCCGCAGCGGGCGTCGCCGCACCGGGTGTCTTCAACATCGGCAGCGACCGCTTCGGGACGATGTTCGAGGCGCTCGACCGTCTCTGCGCGTACGCGGGCACTGGCGCGACGGTACGCAGCCTGCCAACGCGACCGACCGCGCTCGCCATGCGCGCCAGCGCCGCGCTGCACATCACCCCGTTCGCCCCCTACCACTGGCTGATGTACTCGAGGTCGATGTGGTTCGACATCGAGCATGCGCGCCAGCAGCTCGCGTGGAAACCGATCTGGTCGACGGACGAGATGTTCCGCCAGAGCTACGACTGGTACGTCGCAAATCGTGAGCGGACGACGCGCGGCGCGACCGAGCACCGCCGTAGCGCCCGGCAGGGGGCGCTGGTCGTCCTGAAGCGCGCCACCCGTGTGCTCCCTCGCGCCGAAGGGCGATCGTGAGCGATCTGCGCAACAGCCAATGGTGGCGGCTGACATGGCATGCGCTTCCCGCCTACGTGCTCTCCCGGCTGTGTGTGCTCGCCGGCGCCGCCGTCGTCGCCGCCGAGTTGCGGGTCGACGTCAACCTGCAGGACGAGCGCTCGCTCGAGCTCGCCGACCCGCACATCGTCGACGGCAGCATCACGAGCACCACCAGCGCCGTGCGCCCGATGCTCGACGTCCTCACGTCGTGGGACGGCCTCTGGTACATGGAGATCGTCCGCCACGGATACCCGCGCGACGTCCCGCCCGACGTCACGTACCACGTCGACGAGGCGCGGGCGGCGTTCTTCCCGCTGTTCCCGGTGCTTGGCCGCGCCTCCGACTGGGTGCTGCCGGGCGGTGACAGCTTCGCCGTGCTGACGCTCAACACGGTGATCGGGTTCATCGCCGTCGTGATCATCGGGTTGCTCGGTTCCCGGCTCTACGGCGAGCGCGTGGGTCGCACGACAGCCACGTTGGTGGCGCTGTTCCCCGGCAGCTTCGTGCTGACGTTCGCCTACAGCGAGTCGTTGATGATCGCGTTGGCGGCGGCGGCGATGCTGTGCTTGCTCGACCGGCGATGGCTGCTCGCCGGGCTGTTCGCGGCGCTCACCACGGCCACACGCCCGAACGGCTTGGCGATCGTCGTCGCCTGCGCCGTGGCCGCGATCATGGCGATACGCGAGGATCGCGACTGGCGGTCGCTGTCGTCGGTGTTGCTGGCGCCGATCGGATTCATCGCTTTCCAGATCTGGCTGGGGCAGCACACGGGTGAAGCCGGCGTGTGGTTCCGCGTGCAGCGCGAGGCGTGGGGCGAGGGTGCCAGCTTCGGCTGGACGGCGGTCAAGAACACGGCGGAGGCGATCACCCAGCCGCTGACCTCACCGACCGACACCATCACCGCGGTCAGCGTCGTGGCCACCGTGCTGCTGTTGTGGATGGGTTGGAAGGCGCGCCTCCCGGCGTGGATGACCGCCTACTCGTGGACCGTGATCGCGTTGATGCTGGTGCCGGCGACGGTGACGGCCAGGCCGCGCTTCCTGTACACCGCGTTCCCGCTGCTGATCGGCGCCGCCGTGTGGTTCGAGCACCGCCACCGCACCGACGACCGCGCATGGCCGCTCACGATGGCGGCTTGCGGCGCCGGCCTTGTCGCGCTGACAGGTCTGTACGGCGTCTTCGGCGCTATTCCGTGACAGCCGACGCTGACGACGAGCGCTGGTACCGGCGAGGAGGTTTGATCTCGGCGCTCGCGCTCGCGCTGCTCGCATATGTGCCGGCGTTGACCGCTGCTCCCGGGCGGATGCCCGCCGACAGCAAGCTCTACCTGTATCTCGACCCGACGCGGTTCATCAACGACGCTGTCACCACGTTCGACCCGCGCCAGTTCGCGGGCTGGGTGCCGCACCAGCACATCGCTTATTTGTGGCCGGCCGGACCATGGTTCGTGGTCTTCGATCGGCTGGGCGTTCCGGACTGGATCGCGCACCGGCTGTGGATCGGCACGTTGCTGCTGGGGGCCGGGCTGGGTGTTCGGTGGTGCGCACGCGTCCTGGGACTGGGTCAGCTGGGCGCGGCCGTGGCTGCGGTGATCTACCAACTCAGCCCGTACGTGCTGCCGTACGTGTCACGCACGTCGGTGATGCTGCTCCCGTGGGCGGGCCTCGGCTGGATCGTCGCCTTCACCGTTCGCGCCACCAACCGTTCATACGGAGGTGATCACCGCGAACGCGGTGATCAGCGCCACATCAACAGATTCGTGAAGTGGGGCGACCCGGCGGCGATCGCGTTGATCGTCTTCACGGTCGGCGCCGTGAACGCGACCGCGCTGGCGATGATCGTGCCGGCGCCCCTGCTGTGGCTCGTGCACGCTGCCTGGCAGCGCGCTGTCTCGTGGCGGCAGGCGGTTGGTGTGGCGCTGCGGATCACAGTGCTGACGGTGCCGGTGTCGCTGTGGTGGTTGGCGATGCTCGTGATCCAGGGTCGCTACGGCGCCGAGATCCTCCCGTACTCGGAATCGCTGGCCGACGTCTCGCTGACGGCGACGGCACCGGAGATCTGGCGCAGCCTCGGCTACTGGTTGTTCTACGTCCGCGATCCGTATGCGGCGACGACCACCGAGTCGCTGCGCTATCTCTCGTCGACGGCGTCGATCTTCGTCAGCTACCTGCTGCCTGTCATGTGCCTCTTCGGGTTGGTGTGGGCGCGGTGGGCGCACCGCCGGTTCGCCTGCTTGCTGATCGCCGCCGGTGCGCTGCTCGCGGTCGGCGTGCACCCGATCCACGACCGCTCGCCGCTGATGCGCGCGTTCGCCGGCGACGACGAGGGCGGCCTGGCGTTGGCGTTGCGTAGCAGTACGCGCGCGCTGCCGGTGATGAACCTCGGCATGGCCTTGCTCGCCGGCTCGCTCGTGGCCGCCTGCACCGGGGTCCGGCTGAGGCGGCCCGCGTGGCGCGTCGATCTCCTCAGTGGCGGCGCGCTGATCGCGATCGCGATCGCGAACCTGCCGTCGTTGTGGACCGGTGGCTTCGTCGACCCGGCACTCGAGCGAGACGAGCTTCCGCCGGCGGCGTGGGCCGAGGCCACCGCCGAGCTGGATGCGATCGGCGAGCAGGGACGCGTGCTGCAGCTGCCCGGGGCCGAGTTCGGGGCTTTCCGCTGGGGCTACACCGTCGACCAACCACTGCCGGGCCTCACCGACAAGGCGTTGATCACGCGTGACCTGCTGCCGCTGGGGTCGGCCGGTGCGATGGACCTTCTCTACGCCCTC
>DASQTR010000365.1:0-7125 GCA_035641795.1 Ilumatobacter sp. | reverse complement strand
CCGTCCACAACCGCCGATCGTTGCTCGGTATCGCCAGTGGCGCCTTGGGCGCGGAGGTCGGCGACCGTCGAGGTGCTGGGCTGGGGGCCGTCGCCGGCGCAGTCGTAGTCACGGGCGTCGATCACGTGGACGACGCACACTCCTAGCTCAGGATGCTCGGCCGCGAGGACCCGAGCGGTCACGCTCGGGTCGGTTCCGGATCCGGCGGCGATCTCGATCGCACCGACGATCGCCGACATGCGCGACGCGCCGACCTCGGCTGCGGCCGTGAGCGCCTGATCGCGCTCGCCCGCCATCTCCATGCGCCGCGCCACGTAGCCGACGGCGATGGCGACGATGAGCGTCAAGCTGAAGATCAGTGACGCCCTACGAACGACCCGCATGGCTTGTCATCGGACCAACACCGACGGAGGTGTATGGCACATGCCGAAAATCGACGAAGACCTTGCAAGAACCTCGTCATCGTCCCGAGATCTGCACACAATGCTGACAGTGCCCACCCATTCCTGCGCCCTTGAAACCGGCTTGTCGCCCACGCAGGCGACGCCGTGATGCGCAGGCTGTGCGCCACAGATGCTCATGGCGCGGTCGGCGAGGCGTCCCCGCTGCGCTGTAGCGCGCCGGCGTTGCTGCGCGCGATCGCCCGTGCGTCCGTGCTGAGATAACTGGCGACCACCTTCGTGTCGTTGCGGATCTGCTCTGGCGCTCCCTGCGCGATGACCTTGCCGAGCTCGAGGCAGTAGACCCGGTCACTGATCGACATGATCAACGGCATGTCGTGCTCGATCACAACCATCGACGCCTGCATCTCCCGACGCACCGACAGCAACAGTGGACCGAAAGCCTCGGTCTCACGCTGGGCGAGCCCTGCTGTCGGCTCGTCCAGGCACAGCACCTTGGCGTCGAGCGCGAGCAGGTTGGCAAGCTCCACGATCCGGCGCGTGCCGGTCGACAGGTCGGCGACGTAGAAGTCGGCGTACCGACCGAGGCCCACGAACGACAGAAGCTCGTCGGCCTCGGATCGCCGGGCACGTTCCTGCCATCGGGCGCTCGGGAGGCCGGCGGCGGCGGCGAAGAACCGCGTCCTGCCACGCGCCTCCAGCGCGACCTGCAGCGTCTCGCGCACCGACAGTTCGGGAAACAACGTCGCGGTCTGGAAGGTTCGTCCGAGGCCGCGCCTCGCGCGCTGCGTGATGCCGAGGTGCGAGATGTCCTCGCCGAACAGCTCGATCGATCCACTCGCGGGGACGTAGCCCCCGATGGCGTTGAGCAACGTCGACTTCCCGGCGCCGTTGGTGCCGATCAGTCCCACGAGCTCGCCACGAGCCACCTCGATGCCGGCGCCGTCGACGGCGACGTTGCCACCGAAGCGCACCGTGACACCGTCCGCGCGAAGGGCCGCTCCCGACGTGACGACCGCTGCCTCGCCGCGAGGGGAGACCGAGATCGCCGCGATCGGCGGTCGCGGCCGTGGTTGGTCTTCTCGCGTCGGCAGCCTGCCAACTGCCCAGTCGTCGACCGCGTCACGAATGAGGCGCCCGATCTGCGCCAACCCCCCAGGGAAGTACATCACGACGAGCAGCAGCCCGATGCTCGAGGTGAACAGCGGGACGAGCTCGTTTCCCTTGAAGAAGGCCGGCAGCCCGATGACCCACAACGCGCCGAGGATCGGTCCGGTGCGTGAGGCGATTCCTCCGACCACCACCATCCCCACCAGTTGTAGCGAGTCGCTTTCGAGGAAGTACTGCTCGCCGAACGGAACCGTCTGGAGCAACCCGGCAAGCAACGCGCCCCCGACCGCGGCCAGCCCACCGGCCAAGGCGAATGCGGTCAGTTTCGTGCGCGTCGGCGACACGGTGTAGGCCGCGGCCGCGTCGGGGTTGTCCCGCGCCGCGATCGTCGTACGGCCGATGCCACTTCGACGAAGACGCGTGACCAACAGGAACACAACGGCCAGCACAGCGACACAGAAGTAGTAGTACGTCCGGTTGTCTGTCAGCGACAGGCCGAACAGCGTGCCTCTCCGGAACGAAACCGAGTTGGCGTTACCGTCGCTGAACACCGTCAGGCGGTAGATGTACTGCTCGGCAGCCACGGCGAACACGAACGTGACCACGGCGAGCTGCAGGCCGCGCACGCGCAGCGCCCCGAGCCCCACGACGACCGCCATGCCGGCCACGATGAGCGCGGCGAGCGGGATCGCGACGAGGAAGGGAAGCGCCGGAGCGTCGAGATCGAACAGGCCGACGTCGAGCGCCAACCCGCGCACGAACGCCGCCGAGAGGAGCGCACCGAATCCGGCGAACGTCATCTGCGCCAGCGAGAGCTGACCGGCCCATCCGGTGATCACGGAGAGCGAGATCGCGCAGATCGCGAAGCAGGCGATGCTCGTGTAGACGAGCTGGCGGCTGGGGAGCGTCACCATCAGCGGGACGGCGATCACCGCCGCAGCCACCAGCGCTCCGAGCCAGATCGGCGCGTAGCGGAGCCACACGACTTCGTTGACACGCTCTGGTCGGGCGCGCACCTTGGGCGCGAAGGCGAACACACCGTCGTCGGTTCTGGTGCGGTGCTGCGCGAAAACGACGCCCAGCACGAGCGTGAACCCCAACAGATCGAACAGCCCCGGCGATCGGATGAAGTTGAAGCGCACGATCGCCTCGACGACGCCGATCAATGCTCCATAGACGACGGCCAGCCGGTACGACCGCATGCCGGCGAGCACGAACGCGATCATCGCCCTCGACAGCGTCACCGGTCCGAGGTTGTCGAGGCCGCCGACGGCGCCGCCGAGAGTCGACAGCGCGATCATCGCCACGGTCGACACCAGCCCGGCTGCCGTCCACACGAACGTCGAGACCAGCTTCGGATTGACGCCCGAGAGACGCGCCAGCGACGGATTCGCGGACGCCGCTTCGACCGTCCGCCCGAACGTCGTGCGGTCGAGCAGCCACAGCAGGCAACCCACGACCACCGCCACGGCAATCAACACCGCGAGCTGAACGCCGGTGATCCGCAATCCTGCGACGTCCTCGAACACCCGCGTCGAGGGACGCGGGTAGTTCGAGCCCGTGGCGTCCAGTTCGGGGTACGCGGAAGCCACTCCAGCGGCGAGCTGAGCGATGCCGACGGTCGCAACCAACACGATCACCCGCGGCGCATGGAACAGCCGCCGGACAACGATCAGCTCGCTGACCGTCGCGAAAAAGGTGCCGCACGCCAAACAGATGGCGAGCCCCACCCAGTACGGGAACTCGTAGTCGAGCACGAGCAGCGGCAGCAGGGTCGCTCCGACGAGGCCGATGTTGCCGACCGCGAAGTTGATCACGCGCGTCGAGCGATACACGAGCACCATCGCCAAAGACAGCAGGCCGATCAGCAGCCCGTTGACGCACCCGTTGAACACGAGCTGCGGGGTCAAGAACTGGGCGAGCACCGTCTAGCCCCGCCCGGAACCGAGGAACACGGCGCGAGCAAGATCGTCGCGCTCGAGCAGTTCTCGCGTCGGGCCCTCGAAGGTGATCCGCCCCTTCTCCATGAACAGCGCCCGGTCGGCAATCGCGGCGGCGACGTTCAGAGACTGCTCGACCACGATCATCGTCTGACCGCCCTGCCGCAGCCGGTCGATCTCGGCCAACAGCTGCTCGACCACGTTGGGAGCGAGTCCCAGCGAGAGCTCGTCGATAACGAGGACTTCCGGCTCGTGCAGCATGACGCGTCCGAGCGCCAGCATCTGCTGCTGTCCGCCCGACAGATGGACGGCACGCACGCCTTGGCGCGCCGCCAGCGCAGGGAACAGGTCGAGCACCCTGGCGATCCGGCGCTCCACATCGCCCGGATCGCGCCGGTAGCGGTATGCCCCGACGAGCAGGTTGTCGCGCACCGACAACGACGGGAACACGCCGGCTCCTCCGGGCAGCATCTCGATACCCAGCCCGCCTCGGTGCTCCGGGGACGTGTACGTGATCGTTCGACCGTTGAGTCGGACGACGCCGCGTTCGGGCGTGACGAGGCCCGTGACGACCTTGAGCACGGTCGACTTGCCGGCTCCGTTCGTGCCGAGCAGCGCCAGCACCTCGCCACGCCGCACCTCGAACGACACGCCGAACAGGATCTGTACATTCCCGTAGCTGAAGTCGACGTTGGCGAGCTGTACCACGGGGATCGCGTCCGGCGCGCTGACGTGACGTTCGTATTCGGCCATCTCCTCGCGCAGTTCGGCCACCGCCAGTGAGAGATCACCCCTTACGTAACGCGCACTGCGCCGGATCATCAGGCCACCGATGATGTTTGCTGGGATCGCGAGCACGAACACCGCGACGCGAGTGCTGTACTCGTTGGTCAGCCACGCGGAGGCGAGCGAACCACCGACGGCGCCGATCAGGAAGATGTAGAGCGTGATCAGCGCAAGGCTCAATCCCCGAAGCCGGTACGGCGAGATGTGTTGGATCAGCGGGGTCACCATGCTGAAGGCGCCGACCGCCAACACGCTGCGGATGATCTCCAGCAGCGTGAACGAGACCGGCTCGGGCATCATGAACTGAAGCGGTGACACGACCGCCATCGGCAGGATGAAGGCGCCGATCATCCGCAATGACGAGCTCGGATCACGCCGATACGACCGGTCGAAGTGACGCCCGAGCCACGGCAGGATCAGCAAACCGGCGAACCCGCCGACCGAGGTCACCACGCCGCGCTCGAATGCGTCGAGGCCGAACTCGTCCTCCATGTACAGGCTCGCCAGAACGGGAACCGTGAAGAGGCTGAACCCGAGCGCCGCGAAGCCGATGACGACGGTGCGGAGCGTTCGGATTCGCATCAGGCGTGCGAAGGCGGCTTCGATCGAGATTGGTGCCGGTTGGGCATCCTCGATCACCTGCCCCAGGACTGACCTCTGCTCCCATTGTCCTCGCGGTGGGTCGCGCATCCGGAACGCCAGCACCGCGAACACGCCGACGGGTACACCCAGAAGGAGGAACGGCCATCGCCACCCGAACACGATCGCCAGCCCACCGACAAGGAGCGGGCTGACCGCCTGGACGGTGCGGCCGATCAAGGAGATCGTCGCCGCGAGGCGGCCGCGAACGCCGATCGGGTAGGTGTCCGCGAGCAGTGAACCGTGCACGGGCAACGAGTTCGCCTTGGCGACGCCGGCGCCGAATCGGGTCCAGAACAACATGAACGCGCTGACGGCGAGGCCTGAAAGGAACACCATCGCACTGAAGATCAGACTCGAGATGCCGACGATGCGCGATCGGCGATACCGATCGGCGAGATAGCCCATCGGCACGGCACCGAGCACGAAGAACGCTGCCGAGGCTGACGAGATGAAGACGATCACCCCGTCACTCACGCCGAACGCGTCGCGGAGGTCGGGTGCGAGCACGGTCATCGTCGCCGACTCGAGCTCGTCGAGGCTGTTGAGGACGAGCAGGATCAGGAACGTGAAGGCGCCCGCCCGCTTGAGCCCGTCGCGCAGCCCGATCTCGGCTTCCGCCGCCCCCGGCAGCAGATCGTCTGGGACGGTGACCTCGGTCTCTCCGACCTGGCGGCTGGTGCCCTCGGCGAGGACCGCAGCCGCGAGGTCGGAGGTCGTGTCAGCCAATGTTGATGAGGTCGCCGGCGACGTAGTCCTGTGCTTCGCTGTCCCACGTGTAGAGCGCCACGACGTCACCGGCGTCCCACTTGTCGGCGCTCAGTGATGCGAAGGGCTGCATCGCGACGGCATAGCTGCCGAGATTGGCGACGGCGTCGGCAAACGTCTCAGCCGTGAGATCAGGACCGGCTGCCTCGGCGATCTTGGCGAAGGTCTGGGCCTGGTTGCAGGAACGGGCGATGCGCTGGAGGTTGTCGACGTCGTCCGGACCGGGGAAGAACACGGCCGGTTCCTCCGGATGGTTGGCGTCCCACCGATCCACGCACTCCACGGTCAGCTCGTCACCAGATTGGTAGATCGCCTCCACCTGCGGTTCCGACACGACGATCGCGCGAGCGATCTCGGCCTCGGTCGCCCCGGATTCGAAGCGGCTGAGCGAGAGAATCGTGGCCCTGTTGGTCGCCCAGTCGGCTGCGAAGCCGGCCCGGTTCGCAGCCGCTAAGGGGCGGTCAAGGCCGGTCGTGTCGAGCACGTAGTTGATCCCGAGCGATGCCCAGCGCTCGATGATGACGTCGAGCTCGGCGGCGTCCGCAGCGGCATCGTCGGTGGGCTGGTTGGTGACGACGGCGTCGGTCACCTCGTATCCGTGGCCGGCGAGTGTGTCGGTGACGAGCTGGTTGCGCTCGTCGTTGTTGCCCAGGATCGCGATCGTCTTGCCCTCGAGCGCGCCCGTGTCGGCGACGACGTCGACGAGAGCAACGTCGAGCCGCTCCGGCAACGGGTTGCTCGTGACCACCGGGAGGACCGAGGCCTCGAACACGTCGCTGGTGATGTCACTCAGGTATCCGACGAAGGGCGTGTCACCGGTCTCCGTGTAGCACAGCGCAGCCGATGCCGGCCGGACGAAGCCGATGACTGCGAAGACCTGCTCGTCCTGGGTCAGCTGGACGCAGGCCTCCTGATACCCGGTTTCGCTGAGGGGGTCGACGTACACGAACACCGGATCCAGCATGCGGCCGAGGACCCCACCGTTCTCGTTCACCGTGTCGATCGCCTCGCGGTATTGCCCCTCGTTGTCGCCCCACTTCAGTTCGATGCCTGCGGATTCCTTCAGTAGTTCGAGGTCGAGGAGCAACACGCCGATCTTGATCGAGTCGGCGGTGACGCCGCGATAGCTGTCGGTGAGCTCGCCGGCTGGCGCAGACGTCTCGTCCGGCGCGGCCGCCGTGGTCTCGGGCGCATCCGGAGCGGCGGTCGTCTCCGGTGTCGTCGCAGCGGCCGTCGTTGGTGGGCTCGTTTCCTCGACTGTCGACTGCGTTGCCGCCGGTGCGGTGGTCGCCGCGGTGTCGTCTGCGTCGTCGTCGTCGCCGCATGCGGACACCACGAGCGACAGCGCGAACGCGATGCCGGCGATCGAACGAATACGCGAAGCCATGGTCACCCTCCCCGTTGATGGACAGACCGGGGGCTCCCCGGTGCTGAATACAGCATACTCATTTATCAGTTGCCCAGGGGCGCCGGCCCGTGCC